>JBGPMJ010000186.1:0-5390 GCA_041486935.1 Candidatus Limnocylindria bacterium
CATCCGCTCGACGGGCGGCCTCGGCGTGGGAGAGCGTCGCCTCGAAGCGTCCGGCGGCATGGGCGGCGGCGATCCGCTCGCCCAGACCGGGCTCCTCGTCGAAGTGGACCCGGCCGGCGTTCAGCCCCTCCACCACGGCCGGCACGACGTCCACGCCGATGACGTGCCAGCCGGCGTCGGCATACTGCGCCGCGAGCGGCAGGCCGATCTTGCCCATGCCCACCACGGCCACCGTGCCCGTTCGGTCGGGCTCGCCGCGCCAGGGCCTCACAAGGGGCCGCTCGGACGTCTCCCACGCGGTCGGATCGGACATCAGGGGACCTCCAGGGCTTCGATGGTGATCGGTCGGTGCTCCTCGGCCGAGCGCAGGAGCGTGTTGGCGAGGGCTACGGCCCACAGCCCCTCCTCGCCGCTGATGGCGGCCGGCCCGCCGGAGCGCACCGCCGCGAAGAAGGCGTCGAGCTCGCGGCGGAGCGGCTCGGCCGGCGTCACGGGAAGCGTGACGGTCTCGCCGGCGATGGTCGGCGCGTAGCCGTCGAGGTAGGTCGGGGCCAGGTCGCGCGAGCCGCGCGTGAAGGTCAGCGACTGCGAGAGGTAGTCCACCTGGAACATGCCCTCCTCGCCGAGGACGACGATGCGCCGCTGCTTCTCGGGTGTCAGCCAGTTCACGTCGAGCTGGCCGAGCGCGCCCCCGGGGAAGGCGAGGAGCGCGTAGATGAGGTCCTCGTGGGCCGTATGCACGTGGCGCGTCGACTCGGCGTAGGCGCGGATGGGCCGCTCCCCGACGAGGTGGCAGATGATGTCCACGTCGTGCGTGGCGAGGTCGATGGCCACGCCCACGTCGCGGATGCGCTCCGGCAGCGGGCCGCCGCGGATCGTGCGCACGCTGAAGATGCGACTCAGGGCGCCCCCGCGGAGCCGCCGGTCGAGCTCCAGGACGGCCGGGTTGAAGCGCTCGATGTGGCCGACCTGCAGCACGACCCCCCGGGCCGTGGCGGCCGCCACCAGCTCGCGCCCCTCTTCGACCGTGCGCGCCAGCGGCTTCTCCACGAGCACCGCCACCCCCCGGGCGATGGCTGCCAGGGTCACCGGGTGGTGGAACGAGGTGGGCGCGGCCACGATCAGGGCGTCCAGCCGCTCCTCGGCGAGCATGGTCGATGGGTCGTCGAAGGCGTGCACCCCCGGGGCCTGCGCCAGCGCCGCCTCGCGCGCAGCGAGCAGCGGGTCGGCCAGGGCGACGAGCGTCACGTCGTCGCGGTCGACAAGGTTGCGCAGGTGGTTGCGACCCATCGTGCCCAGGCCCGCGAGGCCCACCCGGAGTCGCGCCCCGGCGATTCCCGAGCGGCGCGAGGCGGACGTCATGCGCCGGCCACCGCCGACTCGACCGGCGCAGCCACCTCGCGCACGGCGCGGATGACCGTCTCGAGCTCCTCCTCGGTCAGGTTCGGCCGCACCGGGATGGAGAGCACCTCGTCGGAGAGCTGATCCGTGATCGGCAGATGGAGGTCGCGGGCGCCGGGCAGGTAAGCCTGCAGGTAGTCCTGCCGGTGGATGGGCACGGGGTAGTAGATGAGCGTGCCCACGCCGCGGTCGGCGAGCCCGTCGATGACGCGCTGCCGCTGCCCGGGGAAGCGCATCGTGTACTGGTGCCAGACGTGCTCGCGACCCTCGGGCACGCTCGGCGTCAGATACCCGCGCAGGCCGTCGCCAAGGCGCGCGGCGTTGCGACGACGCTGCGCCGTGCGCTCGTCGAGCCGGGGCAGCTGCGCCAGGCCGAGCGCGGCCGCAAGGTCGGTCGGCTTGTAGTTCGTACCCAGAGCGTCGTGGTGGTAGCGGACCCGCATGCCGTGGTTGCGGAAGAGCCGCAGCCGGTCGGCCAGCGCGTCGTCGTCGGTCGTGGCGAATCCGCCCTCGCCGGTCATCAGGTTCTTCGTGGCGTAGAGGCTGAACATGGCCGGCCCGAAGCGCCCTGCCTTCATCCCGTGGTACGTCGCCCCGTGCGCCTGTGCGGCATCCTCGATGATGAGCAGCCCATGCCGGTCGGCGATCTCCACGAGCGGGCCCATGTCGGCCATCAGCCCGTAGAGGTGCACCGGCATGATGGCCTTCGTGCGCGGCGTGATGGCCGCCTCGACCAGCTTGGGGTCGATGCAGAAGTCCTCGGCGCGGATGTCCACGAAGACGGGCGTGGCCCCAGCGCGGAGGATGACGCTGACCGTGGCGTTGAAGCTGAAGGCGACGGTGATGACCTCGTCACCGGGCCCGACGCCCAGCGCGTGGAGGATGGCCTCCTGAGCCAGCGTGCCGTTGGCCATGAGAAACGCGTGGCGCACGCCACAGTAGGCCGCCCAGGCCTCCTCGAACTCCTGCGTCTTGCGGCCCATGGCCAGCATGCCCGAACGGAGGACCTCGAGGACCGCGGCCTCCTCGGCCGGCCCGATGTCGGGCTTCGAGATGGGGATCACGCGGGAACCTCCGAGGCGGGGATGGCGATGCAGGCGTCGCCGGAGACGGCATAGCGGCTGGCATCGTCGGGACATGTCGCCTCGCCCGCGTGCTCGCCCCGCACGGGCCTGCCCGCCGCGTCCACCAGCCGTTGCCCGCAGGCGCAGACCCAGCCGATGCGGCGGGCCGGATTGCCGGCCACGAGGGCATGGTCGGGCACGTCGCGGATGACCACGGCGCCCGCACCGACGGTGGCGAAGCGGCCCACGAGCGTCCCCGCCACGACCACCGCCCCCGCGCCCACCGAGCAGCCCTCGCGCAGCAGGATCGTGCTCACGGTCCAGTCGTCCGCGCCGGCCAGCGTCCCTGCCAGCGTGACGGCGCGCGGGAAGCGGTCATTGGTGAGGATCGCGCCGGGCCCGATGAAGACGCCCGACTCGACCGTCACGCCGTGGTAGACGAGCGCGTCGTTCTGGATCTTCACCCGGTCGCCGATGCGCACGCCGGCATCGATGTAGGCGCCCGAGCCGACGATGCAGTCGTCACCGACCACGGCTCCCTCACGCACCTGGGCACGATTCCAGATCTTCGTGCGCTCACCGATGCGGGCGTCGGCCGAGACGTCCGCGCTGGGGTGGATCACGAGCGTCACTCAGCCGCGCGGGCGTCCGCCGCGGATGAGCGCCCAGACCAGCGCGAACGCGGCGCCGAGGGCGAGGCCCGCCCGCCAGTCGAGGAGGATCCGCCCTCCGCCGCTCACCCCGCGGGCGATGACGAGGCCGGCGAAGCCGCGTTCGCCGATCTCCACGTCCTGCGCCACGACCGTGCGGGCGAAGCTCTGCTCGATGCGCACCGGGCCTCGGGCGACGAGGAAGCGGGAGATGCCCTGGCGCAACTCCACGCGCTCGGCCATGGCCGCGGACAGGACGCCCTGCGACACCTGCACGTGGTCTGCGCGAGCGACGCCACAGCCGCCCTGGACGACCGAGATCTCGCGCGCCTCGGCGCGGCCGATACCGCCCATGCGCACGTCGATGCGGTCGGCATGCGCTTCCCCGATGCCGCCCTGGGTGATCGAGATGCTCTCCGCGCGCACGACCTCGTCGGCCTGGTGGGCGACGGCCATGACCGGCACGCGCCTGGCCGCCCGCGGCTCGGCTTCGGGTCCGGTGGCTTTCGGGCTCCGTCGGCGCCGGGGCTTCGCGGCCGCGGCGGCTGCGTCGATCGTCTCGGCCTCGACGACCGCCTCGATGGCGGCCTGGGTCTCGGCGGTGGCCAGCGTCTCGGGGCTGGTCCGGCCGTTCGTGTCGGGCATGGTAGGTGTCCTTTCGCGATCCTCCGGGGAGCGCGCCGGGGGCGTTCGGGTGGCTGCGGACCGCTAGCGTACCGCCCGCGCGCGATCACGTCCCATGCCGCTCGGAAGGACAGGCTGGTACCATCCCGCCCGCCGTGCCCACCTTCCCCCGGCCCTTCGCCGTTCGCCGCCTCGCCGTCCTGGTCCTGTTCATGCTCGCCGGGGCCTGCACCCCGCCCACGACGACATCACCGGGCGTCCCGACGCTCAGCGCGACGCCCAGCCCGACGGCGAGCCCGAGCCCGACGCCGTCGCCGAGCCCCACGCCGGCACCCACCCCGGTCGCCGCCGCCCTCAACGGCGCCTGGATCCCGGCCGCGGAAGCCGAGCGCGCCCAGCGCCACCCGATCGCGGTCATGGTGGACGACCAGGTGGCCGCGCGACCGCAGTCCGGCCTTTCCGACGCCGACCTCATCTACCAGGCACCGGCCGAGGGCGGCATCCCGCGCTACATGCTCGTCTTCCAGGCCGGAGACCCGCCGGCGGTGGGGCCGGTCCGCAGCAGCCGGCGCTACTTCATCGGCTGGGCCGCGGAGTGGCGCGCCCTGTACGTCCACGTGGGCGGTGCGCCCAACGCGCTGCGCGCCCTGCGCGCGCTGAACGGCGACCTCGTCTGGGACGCCGACGAGTTCCGCTGGGGCGGCGACCCCGGCTACCTGTGGCGCATCCCCGAGCGCTTCTCACCGCACAACGTCTACTCGTCCGGGGAGAAGCTGCGGGCACTGGCCGACCGCGTCGGGGCCGACCAGCCCTTCACGACCCCCGCCTGGACGTTCAAGGAGCCCGCCGGCATGGCCGAGCGGCCACGCGGCGGCTCGATCGTCGTGCCCTACCTCGAGAACCGCATCACCTACTCGTACGACCGGGCGTCGAACCGCTACCTGCGGGCCACCAGCTCGGAGAAGCTGCAGAAGGACGCGGGGACGGACCGCGCCATCGCACCAGCCAACGTCGTGGTGTTGTTCATGGGCGTGGCGCCGCTGCGCGATGACGGTCCTTCGAGCACGAACGAGAAGAAGCACCGCCTGGAGATCGACTACATCGGGCAGGGCCGGGCGCTGGTGTTCCGGGACGGTGCGCTCGTGCACGCCACGTGGTCGAAGGCGGACGACGCCTCGCCGACCTTGCTGCTCTACGCCTCGGGGACGCTCGAGGGGATGCCCGTGGCGCTCGTGCGGGGCCAGATCGTCATCCAGGTCGTGCCCACCTCCACGGAGGTGACCTGGAAGCTCGGCCGGCCGGCGCCGATCCCGCAGCGGGCGCTGTAGCGGCCGCACCCGCATGACAACCAGGCATGCGGGTGCCGAATCCGAGCATGACCGCCCTGTGACGAGCCTCCATCGCCGGGCAGCCACGCACGATCTCAGCGGCTCGCATGACCGACAGTCAGACGGGGCCTGATCGGGCCGCGGCCGCGGCGTCCGCGTAGACGGCACGCGTCTCGCGAGCGACGTCGTGCCAGGTGCGTCGCGGACCGGCGGCGCGCGCCTGGGCGGCCCGGGCGAGCTGGGCGTGGATGCGGCCGTCGGACCAGATGGAGCGCAGCGCGGCGGCGAGGCGCGCCGGGTCGCGGGGCTCGACGAGGATGCCG
>JBGPMJ010000187.1:0-5375 GCA_041486935.1 Candidatus Limnocylindria bacterium
GAGATGCCCCACAGCCGGGCCAACGGCTACTGCTGCGGCGGGGGGGGCGGGGGCATGTGGCTCGACGGCTTCGTGGCCGAGCACGTCTCGGAGCGCCTTTCCGAGCGGCGCGTGCGCGAGGCCGTGGCGACCGTGGGCCTCGACGGCAGCGGGGTGCTCTCGGTGGCCTGCCCCTACGAGCCCTCGCGCTTCGAGGACGCCGTGAAGTCCACCGGCAACGACGGCCGCATCGTCGTGCGCGACATCATCGAGCTGATCGACCAGGCGATGCAGCCGATGCCCACCCCGGCGGCATGAACGTGGAGGACCCATGGAACTGGTCGTACTGATCAAACAGGTGCCCGATCTCGCCGAGGAGCTCGAGATCGACGCCTCCGGCACCGACCTCGCCCGCGAGTGGATGAGTTTCGTGGCCAGCGAATGGGACGAGTACGCCCTCGAAGAGGCGCTGCAGCTGCGTGACGAGGCCGGCGGTCGTGTGACCTGCCTGGCCCTCGACACCGGGTCGGTGGACGAGCTGCTGGCGACCTGCCTGGCGCGCGGCGCCGATCGCGCCGTCAAGGTGGGTGCCTTCGAGCGCGGGCCCGACTCGCACACCGCGGCGCGCGCCTTCGCCGCCGCCCTGCGCACGCTGCCCCACGACCTCGTGCTGACCGGCGTGCAGGCCATCGACGACCTCGACGGCCAGGTGGGCCCGCTGGTGGCGACGGAGCTGGGTCTGCCCCACGTGAGCGTCGTCACCCACATCAAGATCGCGGGCAGCGCGGCCACGGTCCACCAGGAGTACGCCGGCGGCCTCGTGGCCGAGTTCGAGGTCGACCTGCCGGCGGTGCTGGGCGTCCAGACCTCGCGCGAGGCGCCGCGCTACGCGCCCGTCAGCCGGGTGCGCCAGATCATGAAGACCGCCGAGATGGAGCAGGTCGCGGTCGCGGTCGCGGCCGGCTCCGGGTTGACGATCGAGGCCATGAGCGTGCCGCAGACGGGACGCGCGGCGGAGATGATCTCTGGCAGCCCCGGGGCGGTGGCCGACCGGATCGCCGCCATCCTCCGCGACCGCGGCATCGTGAAGGCGTAGGGGAAACCGATGAGCAACGACATCTTCGTCCTGGTCGAACACCGCGACGGCGCCGTCACGGAGAGCACGTACGAGCTGCTGGGTCGGGCTCGCGAGCTGGCCGCTGCCTCCGGCGGGGGGGCCGTGGCCCTCGTGGCCGGCGCGGCCGCCTCCTCGCTCGCCTCGCAGCTGGGCGCCGCCAGCCGCGTCATCGCCGTCGAGGACGCCTCGCTGGCGGAGTTCACGCCCGCGGCCTGGCAAGCGGCGCTCGCGCCGCTCATCGCCCAGCGGCAGCCGCTGCTGCTGCTCGTCCCCAACTCCGGCTCGGGCATGGACGTGGCCGCAGGCCTTTCCGCGGCCACCGGCCTGCCCCTCGCCGCGTACGCCGTGGACGTGGCCATCGCCGGCGGCGCGCCGGCCGTCACCTGCCAGCTCTACGCCGGCAAGATCAATGTCCGCGTCCGCTTCGACGGCGGCCGCGGCATCGCCACGGTCGTGGCCGGCGCCTTCCCCGCCGCGGCCGGCCAGGCGGCCGGCTCGCCGGTCGTGGAGCGCGTCGCGCCGGCCGCCGCCGACGCCCGGGTCCGCTTCCGCCGCCTCATCCGGCCCGAGGCGGGCGGCGTCGACATCACCAAGGAGTCGATCCTCGTCTCGATCGGGCGCGGCATCGGCGAGGCCGACAACGTGGAGTTGGCGGAGCAGCTGGCGGCGGCGCTGGGTGGCGCCGTCTCCTCCTCGCGGCCGGTGGCCGACGCGGGCTGGCTGCCGCGCACCCGCCAGGTCGGCAAGTCCGGCCTGCGGGTGAAGCCGAAGCTGTACCTCGCGCTCGGCATCAGCGGCGCGCCGGAGCACCTGGAGGGGATGCGCGACGCCGAGCTGATCGTGGCCATCAACACGGACGCCCACGCGCCGATCTTCGGCGTCGCCCACTACGGGGCGGTGGCCGACATCCTCGAGGTCATGCCGGCGCTGACCCAGCGCCTGGGCGGCTGAGCCCCCGGCGCCGATGTTCGACCGGTCGGTCACGCGGGAGGTCTTCGAGGGGCTCGGGGCTGCCGGCGAGGTGGTCTTCTACCTCCTGACCCTGCTGGTCACGATCGTCTTCTTCGTCGGCCTCGGGCTCAAGGTGCGCAAGTACCTCCGCGGCCGCGCGGAGGACCGCTTCCGGCCGCCGGCCGACTTCGTCCAGAACGCCCTCCGCGGCCTCATCTCGGCCGCCACCGGAGTCACGGTGGCCAAGCGCGACCGCTACGCGGGCGTCTTCCACCTGGCGGTGATGTGGGGCTTCGTGGTGCTCTTCATCGGCACCGCCATCCTCACCGTCGACACGGACATCGTGGGCATCTTCGCCCCGCAGTACCACTTCTTTTACGGCCCCTTCTACATCGTCTACTCGCTCGTGCTCGACGTGCTCGGGCTGGTCATGATCGTGGGCCTCGTGGCGCTCGCGGTGCGTCGGGCGCGCTTCCGCAAGCCGGCCCTCGACTACGGGCGCGTGGACCTGGGGGCGGCGACGACGAGCAGGAAGGGCTTCGCGGTCGGCGACAGCGTCTTCCTGGGCTGGCTCCTCGTGCTGGGCATCGGGGGCTTCCTCCTCGAGGCGCTGCGCATCGTCGCCCACGGCTTTCCCTGGTTCGAGGTCTGGTCCCCCGTCGGCTGGGTCCTGGCCGGGCTGTTCAGCGCCCTCGGGCTGGGCGCCGGGGCCGCCGGCTCGCTGCACCTCGTCGTCTGGTGGGGCCACGCCCTCATGGCGCTGGCCTTCGTCGCCTACATCCCCTTCGCCAAGGCGATCCACATGCTGAGCGCCGGCGCGAACCTGGCGCTGCGCTCGCCGCTCGCCGGCCGGCGCCTGCCGGTCCTGCCCGCGACATCCGTCGCCGCCATCGCGGGCCTCGCCGCTCCGGTCGTGGCCGACGGCCACGTCGGGCTGCGCGACCTGGCCGACTTCTCCTGGAAGCAGCTGCTCGACTTCGATGCCTGCACGAAATGCGGGCGCTGCCACGTGGCCTGCCCGGCCGTCGCCTCCGGCGCGCCCCTCTCGCCGCGCGACCTCATCCTCGACCTGCGCCAGCAGGCGGACGCCGCCTGGGCGATCCTGGCACCGGGCGCCGAGCAGCGCAGTGACCGCGTCTACGGCGACGGCGTTGCGGCGAGGGCGGCAACGAACGGCAACGGCGCCGGACCGGCCCCCTGGGAGCCGAAGCCACCCGGCCCCGGCGGCCTGGTGGCGGGCGGCCTCATCAAGGCCGACACGCTCTGGGCGTGCACCACCTGCCTGGCCTGCGTCGAGGCCTGCCCGGTGGGCATCGAGCACGTGCCGGCCATCGTGGGCATGCGCCGCTCGCTCGTGGACCAGGGCATCGTCGAGCCCGGCCTGCAGACGGCCTTCACCAACCTGGCCAAGCAGGGCAACTCGTTCGGGCAATCCGGCCGCACCCGCGGCCGGTGGAGCGACGGCCTGCCGGTGCCGGTCCGCGACGCCCGCCGCGAGTCCGTGGAGTGGCTCTGGTTCGTGGGCGACTTCGCCTCCTTCGACGTGCGCGTCCAGGAGGCCACGCGCCTCGTCGCGCGCGTCTTCCAGGAGGCCGGCGTCGACTTCGGCATCCTCTTCGACGGCGAGCGCAACGCCGGCAACGACATCCGCCGCGCCGGCGAGGAGGGGCTCTTCGAGGTCCTTGCCGAGCACAACATCGGGCAGCTCTCCAGGGCGCGCTTCAAGCGCATCGTGACCACCGACCCGCACACGCTCAACACGCTGCGCTTCGAGTACCCCCAGCTCGGCGGCGACTTCTCGGTGTGGCACTACAGCGAGCTGCTGACGTGGCTGTTCAAGCAGGGCCGCCTCGTCGCCGCCAACCCGGTCGCCCGCCGCGTGACCTACCACGACCCCTGCTACCTGGCCCGCTACAGCGAGGTCACCCACGCCCCGCGCGAGGTGCTGGCCGCGATCGGCGCGGAGCTGGTGGAGATGCCGCGCAACGGCGCCAACACGTTCTGCTGCGGCGCCGGCGGCGGGCGGATCTGGATGGACGACTCGGGCCTCCGCGAGCGCCCCTCGGAGAACCGCATCCGCGAGGCAGCGGCGCTCGAGGCGGTGACCGACTTCGTGACCGCCTGCCCCAAGGACCTCACGATGTACACCGCGGCCGCCAAGGCGACCGGCCACGGTGACCGGCTCGCCGTGATCGACCTGGTCGAGCTGGTGGCCCAGGCGATCGGCCTGCCCGACGAGACGCCGGCCGAACCCGAGGGGGTGCCCGAGCTGGCGGCCGCGGCCGCGACCTCTGGGGCCGCCGGGGCATGAGCGCGACCGTCGAGCCGGACGCGGGCCGGGTGCTGGAAGCGCTGGCCGTGAACCTGCGCGCCCGCGTGCGCGAGCAGCGACGGGCCGAGGAGCGCCTGGCGGGCTTCGCCTTCCGCGAGGGCGGGCCGGCGGTCGGGTCGGGGGAGTCGGGCGCCGCGCCTGCGACCGATTGGCGTTACTACCTCGCCCGCACCTTCCGCGAGGCATCGGAGCCGGCGACCCTCGCGCTCCTGCTGCGGCTGCGCCCCGCCGAGCGGTCGCTGCGTGACCTGGGCGAGGACCATCTCGCCGTGGCCGACCAGGTGGGACGCCTGGCCACGGCCGGCCTGGTGTCGCGCCCGCTCGACAGCGAGCGGGTCTCGCTGGCGCCGCTGGGCGAGGCCGTGCTGGCGCTGTACGACGCGCTCGAGGCGCGGCTCACCGCGGGCCCCGATGGGGACGGGAGACCGGCCCCGTGAACTGCCCCTACTGCGCCGCGCCTGGCACGCGCATGGAGACCCACGCCCACCTGGGCACGGATCATGCCGACCAGGTGCGCATGTTCCGCGACGAGGCGAAGGACCAGGCCCGCTTCGCCCTGGACTGCCCCTTCTGCGACGAGGGCCTGGAGCGCGCGGCCAACCCGCGCGGGCGGGAGCCCGGGTTCCTCGAGGAGTTCCGGCGCGAGATCACGCTCGTCGCCTTCGACCTCCTGCTCTACCATCTTCAGGCGTCTCACGCCGAGCTTGTGGGGCTTCCGGCGATCCCCGTAGACGAGCCCCCACCAGGAGAGACGAGATGACCGACGTCCGTGGCTGCAACATCCCCGAAGAGCTCTACTACTGGGTCGAGAAGCACGTCTGGGTCCGGGACGACGGTGACGACGTGGTCACCGTGGGCATCACCGACGTGGCCCAGCACCTCGCCAACCGCGTCGTGGCCGTGACCGCCAAGCGGCCCGGCAAACTCCTCGAGCGCGGCCAGAGCGTGGCCACGGTGGAGAGTGGCAAGTGGGTCGGGCCGGTGCCGACGCCGATC
>JBGPMJ010000188.1:0-5370 GCA_041486935.1 Candidatus Limnocylindria bacterium
GCCATAGTCGAAGAGGAGCGTCACGAGCTGGCGCCGCAGCACCATCGTCATCGCCGTCAGGAAGAGCATGACGTAGAGCAGCAGCCGCAGCGAGCGCACCACGAGCTGGCCGAAGCCGCGCAGGTCGCCCACCGCGATCGAGCGCGACATGGAGGGCAGCAGCACCACCCCGAGCGGCACGCCGATGACGCCGAGCGGGATCTGCATGACGGTGAAGGCGATGTTGTAGGCGACGATCGAGCCCGTGCCGAGACCCGAAGCGAGGGTCGTGTTGACGATGAAGGTGATCTGCGTCACCCCCAGGCCGATGGCGCGCGGCGCCATGAGCAGGAGCGCCTGGCGGGCGGCCGGATCGTGCAGGTCGACCGCGAAGTCGTAGGCGAAGTGGGGCAGGCGCACGATCGCGGGCAGTTGGACCGCGAGGTGCGCCAGCGAGCCGAAGACGACACCAATGGCCAGGCCATCCACGCCGAGGGTCGGCGCCAGCAGCACGGCGGCGAAGATGATGACGACGTTGTACAGGAGCGGTGCCAGCGCCGAGGCGGCGAAGCGACCGCGGGCGTTGAGCACGCTCGTGGCCACGGCTCCCAGCGCGAGCAGGATCGGCGAGAGCAGCATGACGCGCGAGAGCCGCACGGTCAGCTCCGTCTGCACCGCGTCGAAGCCGGGCGTGACGAGCGGGATGAGCACCGGCGCGGCCAGGGCCACCACGACCGAGAGCGCGAGGAGTGCCAGCAGCATGAGGTTGACGACGGTGGCCACGACCCGCCAGGCCCGCTCCTCCTCCTCGGCGGCGTGCAGGCCGGCCAGGATCGGGATGAGCGCCGAGCTGAGCGCGCCCGCGGCCACGAGCTGGAAGATCGCGTCGGGGATGCGGAAGGCGGCGAAATAGGCGTCCAGGTTGGCGTTCGCCCCGAAGAGCGAGCTGATGACGACGAGGCGCACCCAGCCCAGCACGCGGGAGAGGAGATAGGCGGCGGTGACCACGAGCCCGGCCCGCGCCAGGGCGCGCGCGGTGCCCGTCACGGAGGCGGCGTCTGGCCCGAGCGGGCGGCGCGCGGATGGGCCTCGCGGTAGGCGGAGCGGAGGCGCGCCGTGGAGACGTGCGTGTAGATCTGGGTCGTGCCCAGGCTGGCGTGCCCGAGCAGCTCCTGGACGACGCGCAGGTCCGCGCCACCGTCGAGGAGGTGGCTGGCGAACGAGTGCCGCAGCGTGTGGGGCGTGACGCCCTCCCGCACGCCCGCCAGCTGGGCGATCCGCTGGAGCCGGTAGCGCAGGCCGCGCACGCCGAGCGGTCCGCCGCGGGCGTTGAGGAAGATCGTGCCGTCGTCCGTGCCCTCGACGCCTCGGCGCAGACGCGGCCGGCCGCCGGCGAGGTAGCCGTCGAGGGCCTCCTTTGCCGGTCGCCCGAGGAGGGTCATGCGCTCCTTGCGGCCCTTGCCGATGACGCGCAGCTCGCCGCGCCCGAGGTCGAGGTCGCCGAGGCGGGCCGACGCCAGCTCACCGATGCGCAACCCGGCGGCATAGGCCGTCTCGAGCACGGCGCGGTCGCGCAGGGCGAGGGCGGCCGCGATCCCCGCGTCGCGCGCCCGCCCGCGGTCGGCCACCGGCGCCACGGCGTCGAGCAGCTGCTCGACCTCGCTCACCTCGAGCACGGCCGGCAGCCGGCGGGGTCGACGGGGCGTGGAGATGGCCGCCCACGGGTCGCCGTCCACCCAGCCCTCGCGGCGAGCGTGCCGATAGAAGGAGCGAAGCGCGGCCACGCGGGCCGCGATCGTGGTTCGAGAGAGCCCCCGTCCATCCAGCTCGGCGAGATAGCCGCGCAGCGCGAGCCGACCGGGGCGCATCCAGCCACCACCGGGCCGGGCGGACAGCCACTCGAGGTACTGGCGGATGGCCGTCGCATAGGCGCGTCGCGTGTGCGCCGATGCGTCGCGCGCCTCGAGCGCGCGCAGGAAACCGTCGAGTGCCGCGGCGCCCGTCACGCGGGCTTGACGGCGGGGCGGGGGGCGCGCCTGGCGCCCGTGGCCCGTGCGCTCTTCCGCCGGCCGCCGGGCGGGCGGGCTTCGCCGGGACCGGCCGCGCGGCGCGGTCGTGCCAGCGCCCCCGGGTTCGGCGGGCCGCCGGCCAGGCGCAGCCCCACCAGGCCACCCTCGGCCGGCGTCTCGATGGCCGCCCCGCAGACGAGGCAGAGGAGGACATCGCCGTGCCGCGCGACCGCTCCGGCATCCGCGTCATGGACGGCGCCGACCGGCTCGAAGTTCGTGGTGTAGTCGCACTTCGGGTAGGCGGAGCAGCCCCAGAAGACGTTGCCCGTGCGTCGCGCCCGGCGCGCCAGCAGCCGACCGTCGCCGTTCTTCGGGCAGACCACCTCGAACGCCAGCGGCGGCGGGGGCGGCGGCCCCTCCTTCTTGATGTAGTCGCAGTCGGGATACCGTGAGCAGCCCAGGAACGAACCGAAGCGTCCGCGCCGCTGCGTCAGATGCCCCTCGCCACACTGCGGACAGGCATCGCCCTGGCCCTCCATCGGCGGCGGCTCTTCGCCGGGCAGCGGCCGCGACTCCTGGTGCTCGGGGTAGAGCGAGCAGGCCAGGAAGCGGCCGTTGCGCCCGAGGCGGATGACCATGGGGTGGCCCTCCGAGCAGACCTCGTCGCTCTCCTCGGTCGTGAAGTCGCGTCGCTTCAGCTCGCGGCGCTTCTCGTCCACCCGGTCCTTCAGGGGTCCGTAGAACTCGCGCAGGAGGGGCACCCAGGCGCGCTCGCCCCGCGCCACCTCGTCGAGCCGTTCCTCCATGCGCGCCGTGAACGCCACGTCCACGAACTCGGCGAAGTGCTGCACGAGCAGGTCGGTGACGATCTCGCCCACCAGCTCCGGTCGCAGTCGGCGATCCTCTACCCGGACGTAGCCGCGGTCGAGGATGGTCGAGATGGTCGCCGCGTACGTCGAGGGGCGCCCGATGCCGTGCTCCTCGAGGGCCTTGATCAGCGTCGCCTCGGTGTAGCGCGGCGGCGGCTCCGTGAAGTGCTGCGAGGACGTGACGTCACGCACGGTCGTCGTATCGCGCTCCGCCAGCGGCGGCAGCCGGCGCTCGCGCTCCTCGTCATCGGCGTCGTCGTCGCGACCCTCGGTGTAGACGCGGGCGAAGCCGTCGAAGAGGGTCCGCGTGGCGCTCGCCCGCAGGCCGTAGCGGCCGGCGCCGAGGTCCGCGGTCGTCGTCTCGAGTTCCCGGGCCGCCATCTGCGAGGCGAGGGCACGCTGCCAGATGAGCCGGTAGAGCTTCAGCCCCGGCGCGTCCAGGAAGCGCGCCAGCGATTCGGGGTCGCGCCGGAAGCTGGTGGGCCGGATCGACTCGTGGGCCTCCTGGGCTCCCTTGGCCTTCGTCCGGTAGACACGCCCCCGGGGCATCGTGTACGGCTCGCCGAAGCGATCGCGGATGACGTCCCGGGCCTCCCCCATGGCCACACCGGCCATGGCCGTGGAGTCGGTGCGCATGTAGGTGATCAGACCGACCTGCCCGTCAGCCGTTTCCCTGCCCTCGTAGAGCTTCTGGGCGATCGACATCGTGCGCTTGGGGTTGAAGCCGAGCTTGCGGCTCGATTCCTGTTGCAGGGTGCTCGTCGTGAACGGCGGCGCGGGGCTGCGCTTCTGCGTGCGCCGGGCGACTTTCTCCACCACCGGCCGCTGCGCGTGCAGGGCGGCCGCATGGGCTTGGGCCGTCTCGCCGTCGGCCATCTCCGCGGCGACGCCGTCGATGCGCGTCAGCTCGGCCACGAAGTTCGTCCCGTCCCCGGTGGCGAGGAGGGCCTCGAGCGTCCAGTACTCGCGGGCCGTGAAGGTCGCCACCTCCCGCTCCCGATCCACCACGAGGCGCAGGGCGACCGATTGCACCCGGCCTGCCGACAGCCCGCCCCGGACCTTGCGCGAGATGAGCGGGCTGAGCATGTAGCCCACGAGACGATCAATGATGCGGCGCGTCTGCTGCGCGTCCACGAGGTGCACGTCGATCTCCCGGGGGTGCGCGAAGGCTTCGCGGATGGCGCCCTCGGTGATCTCGCTGAAGGTGACCCGCTTCGTCTTCGACGCCGGCACGCCGGCGGCCTCGGCGACGTGCCAGGCGATCGCCTCACCCTCCCGGTCGAGGTCGGTGGCGAGGTAGACCGTCTCGGCAGCCCTGGCCGCCCGCGCGATCTGGTCGACGTGCTTGCGGCGGTCCTCGGCGACGACGTACTGCGGGGCGAAGTCGTGCTCCACGTCCACGCCGAACTGGCCCTTGCCCGGGTTCTCCGGCAGGTCGCGGACGTGGCCGTACGAGGCGAGGACCCGGTAGTCGGGGCCGAGGTAGCGCTCGATCGTGCGCGCCTTCGCCGGCGACTCGACGATCACCAGGTTCTTCGTCATCGGCCGGGAGTGTAGCACCGGCCCCTTGGCGCTCCGTGCTCGCCGACTTCGCCGCGGCTTGCCGGCTACGCCTCGCGGACGCGGCGCAGGAGCTCCTCGTCGAGCTCCAGCTCCGGCTCCGGGCCGCTCTCCACGAGCTCGGCCCCGGCCGCATCGCCTGCCCGCCGGCCGAGCGCGGCGGCGGGGATCTCCACGAAGCGGATGTGCTGGTAAGGGATCACGAAGGTCGAGTCGATGGCGTCGATGAACGACGGTCGCTGGCCGCCCGTGGCGCGCAGGTTCGAACACACCAGCACCGTGTCGCCGGACAGAGGCAAGGCTTCGAGGTCCACGAGGAGCGGCTGCTCGCCGGTCATGTGCACGACCGCGCCGCGGATCATGGCCGCCTTAGGGGTGGTAGAAGTCGGACACGAGACGGACGCGCCCGCTGGCAACCCAGATGCCGACGCCGACGACCGAGAAGCGGGCGTCCTTGATGTTCCGCCAGTGGCCGCTGTTGGCCGACTTCTCGCTCTGGTAGAAGAGGTGCGAGGCGAGCACCGCGCTGAATGGGTTGCCCGAGCGGCAGCCGATGTTCTCGCCCCAGCGGTAGCTGCTGTAGCCGCCGCGGTTGAGCCGGGCGCCGGGATCACCGTCGGAATAGTGGCTGCAGATGTCGCGCGTGGCGATGTACCGCGCATACGGCCGCGCCACCCTCGACGAGATGCTGGCGCTCAGCGTGAGCGGCGCCACGTAGGTGCTGTACCGGCCGCTGCCGTAGCCGGCGCAGCTGCCGTCCGACTGCACCCAGCCGCCGGTGCGGGTGCAGTTGAGGAGGCCGAGGTAGTACGTCTCCACGCTCAGCCAGGGTGCGCTCGACGTGTTGCCGCCCCCGCTGGTGGGCGGCTTCGTCGTCGGCCTGGCCGGGGCCGGCGGCTTCGGCACGACCCTGAAAGCGGACCGGAAGGCCGCGGCGGCGAGATCGTCCGCCA
>JBGPMJ010000189.1:0-5363 GCA_041486935.1 Candidatus Limnocylindria bacterium
CTGCTCATCAGCGCCCACCTCGAGAGCGGCCACTACTTCAACCCGCACGCCCAGCGCATCGTCGAGGCGAAGCGACGGGGCGCGAAGCTCATCGTCATCGACCCGCGCCTCTCCAACACCGCCGCCCAGGCCGACCATTGGCTGCCCGCCTGGCCGGGCAGCGAGCCGGCGTTGCTGCTGGCCATCGCCCGCTACCTGCTCGTGGAGGACCGATTCGACCGCGAGTTCGTGCGCCGCTGGGTCAACTGGGAGGAGAGCCTGGAGGAGCTGGCGCCGGGCGCCGAGCCGACCTTCGAGCGCTTCGTGCACGAGCTACGCATGCTCTACGACCGCTACACGCCCGCGTACGCCGAGGCCGAGACGGGCATCCCGGCGGCCCAGGTCCTCGCGGTGGCCGAGGCGGTGGCGAACGCCGGCACGGCCCTGGCGGCGCACACCTGGCGGGCCTCGGCGGCCGGCGTGCTGGGCGGCTGGCTGACCTCGCGCTGCCTCTTCTTCCTCAACGTGTTGACCGGCTCGGTGGGCACGCCCGGTGGCACCGGTCCCAACACGTGGCACAAGTGGGTGCCGCGCCCGCCCTACCTGCCGCCGCGTCCGGAGCAGTGGAACGAGCTGACCTGGCCGCGCGAGTACCCGCTGGCCTTCTTCGAGATGTCCTTCCTGCTGCCGCACTTCCTGCTCGAGGGGCGTGGCTCGATCGACGTCTACTTCACCCGCGTCTACAACCCGGTCTGGACGAACCCGGACGGCATGACCTGGGTGGAGGCGCTGCGCCGCGAGGATCTCGTGGGCCGCCACGCCGCGCTCACGCCCGTCTGGAACGAGACGGCCTGGTACGCCGACTACGTGCTGCCCGTGGGCCTGGGCAGCGAGCGCCACGACCTGCACAGCTACGAGACCCATGCCGGCTCCTGGATCGGCTTCCGGCAGCCCGTGAACCGGGTCGCCGCCGAGCGCGCGGGACGCCCCACCACCGACACGCGGGAGACGAACCCCGGCGAGGTCTGGGAGGAGAACGAGTTCTGGATCGAGCTGTCCTGGCGCATCGATCCGGACGGCGCGCTGGGCATCCGGCGCTTCTTCGAGGCGCCCGACCGGCCGGGCGAGAAGATGACCGTGGATGACTACTACGGCTGGATCTTCGAGCACTCGGTGCCCGGGCTGCCCGAAGCGGCCGCGCGCGAGGGGCTGACCCCGCTCGGCTACATGCGCCGCTACGGTGCCTTCGAGATCGAGAAGGCCGTTTACCTGCGCCACGACGATCCGGTGGACACGGCGGGGAAGGGGGTCCGGGTGGACGCCACGGCCGGCCTCATCTTCGGGCCGCCACCTTCGGGTCCCGGCCTCAACGTGGCACACGTGCCCCTGCTCCCGCGCGATGGCGAGGGCCGCGCGCGGCTGGGCGTGCTGGTCGACGGCGAGGGGCGGCGCGGCTTCCCCACGCCCTCGGGCAAGCTCGAGTTCTTCTCCTCGACCCTGCGTGACTGGGGCTGGCCGGAGCTGGCGGTCCCCACCCACATGCCCAACCAGGTCTCGCGGTCACGCATGGACGCGCCCGACGCGTTCGCGCTCGTGCCCACGTTCCGCCTGCCTGTGCTCGTCCACACCCGCACGGGCAACGCGAAGTGGCTCAACGAGATCGCCCACTCCAACCCGGTCTGGATCAATCCCGAGGACGCGGAACGGATCGGCGTCCGCGATGGCGACCTCGTGCGCGTCGAGACCGAGACCGGCCATCTCGTGAACCACGCCTGGGTGACCGAGGGGATCCGGCCCGGCGTCGTCGCGATGTCGCATCACATGGGCCGCTGGCGGCTGGCCGAGAACGCCGGCACCGATCGCTGGGCGAGCGCGCGCGTGGACCTGCGCGAGACCGGGCCGGGCCGCTGGACGATGCGTCGGCTGGAGGGCGTGGCGCCGTTCCGCTCGAAGGACCCCGACTCGAGCCGCATCTGGTGGCGCGACGCGGGCGTCCACCAGAACCTCATCTTCCCCGTCCACCCGGATCCCATCTCCGGCCAGCACGCCTGGCACCAGCGCGTGCACGTGCGGCCGGCGCAGGAGGGCGACCGGGAGGGCGACATCTCGGTCGACACCCGGGCCTCGCGGCGCATCTATCGCGAATGGCTGGCCCTGGCCCGCCCGGCCTCGCAGGAGCGGGGTCTGCGGCGCCCCGAGTGGCTGCTCCGACCGCTCCGGCCGACATCGGCGGCCTACCGCCTCGAACCGGCGCCGGTCGTGCCCGCGCTTGACGGTCGCGTAGAGTAGGGGCGCCATGGCCACCGAACCTCTGGCCCGACCGACCATCGACCCGATCATCATGGAGCGCGCCGCGCGCGTCATCCGCGTGCTGGGCCATCCGCTGCGGCTGCGCCTCCTCGAGGCCCTCGAGGACGGCGAGCGGCACGTGGCCGAGCTGCAGGAAGCCGCCGGCGTGAGCCAAGCCATGGTCAGCCAGCAGCTCGGCATCCTGCGCGCGACCGGCGTGGTCGAGCGACGGCGCGAGGGCCCGCGCGTGTACTACCGGATCATCGAGCCGAAGGTTTCGCGCATTCTCGCCTGCATCCGCGAGTTCGACCTGCCCGACCTGGCCGCGGCGCTCTCCGCCCTCGACGGGTGAGCACCCTCCGCCGGGCCCGGTGAGCGAGCTCCACCGCCTGGCAGCCGAACTCGGGCTTGCGCTCGGGCTCCTCTCGACCGCCTGGGCGGCCTTCCTGCTGGTGACCCGGCGAGAGCCGAGCCAGCTCTTCTTCATCAACCTCGCCTGGACCACTGTCGTGCTCGCGGTCGCCGGCCTGCTCGGCGTCCTGACGGCGCTTGGTGGCGGCGGACCGCACGACGCCCTGCACATGGTCTACGGGGTGTTCGTGGTGGCCACCGTCCCGGTGGCGGCGTTCGCGGCCGCGGGCCGGGAGCCGCACCGCCGCAGGGCGACCTGGACGATCGCCGGCGTCGTCCTCGTCATCCTCGTACTGCGCCTCTTCCAGACCGGCGCATGAGCCTGCCGCGCGCCCGGGCCGCCCTCACCCACCCGTGGCTGCCGGTCGCCGTCTCCGGCCTGCTGCTGCTCGCGCTCCTGGTGCGCGCGGACGGGATGCTCGGTCTGCTCGTCGTGCTCGGCTTCGGCGGCGCCTTCATCTCCGGCCTGCTCGGAGTCGGCGGCGCGATCGTGATGATCCCCATCCTCTTCTACGTCCCGCCGCTGCTGGGCTTCGCGCAGCTCGACATCCACACCGTCACCGGGGTGACCATCGTGCAGGTGGCGGCTGCGGCGATCGCCGGGGGGCTCGGTCATCTCGGCGCCGGGAAGGTGGACCGCGGCCTCTTCCTCGACATCGGCGTCACCATGACCGCCGCCTCGCTCGTCGGCGCGCTCCTCTCGGACGTCGTCGATGGCCGCGTGCTGGAGGCCGTCTTCGCCTCGCTGGCCATCGCCGCCGCGGCGATGATGCTCGTGCTGCGCTCGCGCACGGCCCCGGAGACCGGCGGGCCCTCGGTCCATCGGCGCCCGCTCGCCGTCGTGCTCGGCGTGCTCGTCGGGCTGCCGGCCGGCATGGTCGGGGCGGGCGGCGCCTTCATCCTCATCCCGCTCATGCTCTTCGTGCTGCGCATCCCCATGCGCGTCGCGGTGGGGACGTCGCTCTGGATCGTGCTCGCCTCCGCACTGGCGGGCATGGTGGGCAAGGCCGCCACCGGCCAGATCGACTGGCCGCTCGCGCTCGGCCTCGTGGCGGGCGCCCTCGCCGGCGGCCGCTTCGGCTCCTTCGTCTCACGGCGTGTCCCCCACGAGCGGCTGGCACTCGCGCTCGGCCTGATCATCGCGCTGGTGGCCGTGCGGATGTGGCTTGAGGTGCTGGCGCCGGGCGGGTGAGGCGGGCCGGCCGCGACGTTCTCGCGCGGCTGCTAGGTCGCCTTGGACGACCCCGCGGTGACCGCGGCCGGCCGATAGCGATAGGGCACGTAGGCCGGCCACCACATCGCCTGGTCGACCGTCGCCTCCAGCTCGTCGTCGGGCAGTGCGCGCCCGATGCCCAGGTCGCGCGCGGTGCGGGCGGTGGCGATGGCGATCCGTCGCGAGATCGTCCGTAGCTGGCCGATCGGCGGGTAGAGCGCTCGCTCGTTGAGCCGCCCGTGGGTGACCGTCCCGGCCAACGTCTCCGCGGCGACCAGGAACAGGTCGTCGGGGATCACGGGTACCTCGGCCACGATCGCGCCCAGGCCGATGCCCGGGAAGATGAAGGCGTTGTTGGCCTGGCCGATCACGTGGTAGCGGCTGCCGAAGCGGACCGGCTCGAACGGGCTCCCGGTGGCGACGAGGGCCCGACCCTCCGTCCACGCGATCACGTCGGCCGGCGCCGCCTCGCAGGACGAGGTCGGATTGGAGAGGGGGAAGACGAGCGGCACCCGGACGTGCCGCGCCATCTCGCGGATCGCCCCCTCGGTGAAGCAACCGGGCGCGCCCGTGGTGCCGATCAGGACCGTCGGGTGGAGCCGCGCGATGACCGCCTCGAGGCCGTGGAAGTCCGCGGTGGGGAAGTCCAGCTCGGCCATCCGTGCCCGTGGCAGCGCGAACTCGGCCTTATCGGCGTCGATGCCGGCGCGACCCTCGAAGATCAGGCCCTGCGAGTCGAGCATGGTGGCCGCCGCCCGGGCCTCGGCCGGGGAGGCGCCGTCCCGCTCCATCGCCAGGCGGACCATGCGTGCGATCCCGATCCCGGCGCCGCCCGCGCCGACGAAGACGATCCGTTGCCGGCCGAGCGGTTCGTGGACGACCTTCAGGGCGCTGAGGATGCCGGCCAGGACGACCGCGCCGGTGCCCTGCACGTCGTCGTTGAAGGTCGGTAGACGATCACGGTAGCGCTCGAGGATGCGCAGCGCGTTGCCGCGCTTGAAGTCCTCCCACTGGACCACGGCGCGCGGGAAGACCGCCCGCACGCCATCCACGAACCGCTCGACGAAGGCGTGGTAGGCCTCGCCCCGCAGGCGGGCCGCGCGGTGCCCCAGGTAGAGCGGGTCGTCCAGCAGCGCCTGCCGATCGGTGCCCACGTCGAGCGAGACCGGCAGCGTCAGCCCCGGGTGGATGCCGGCCGCCGCCGAGTAGAGCGAGAGCTTGCCCACAGGGATGGCCATGCCGCCGGCGCCGAGGTCGCCCAGGCCGAGGATCCGCTCGTTGTCGGTGACCACGATGAGGCGCACGTCCTGGTCGCTCGCGTTGCGCAGCAGCTCGGGGATCCGGTCACGGTCGTCGGGCGTCAGCCACAGGCCGCGCGGCCGCCGCAGGATGTGGCTGTACTCCTGGCAGGCCCGGCCGACCGTCGGCGTGTAGACGATCGGCAGGAACTCCTCCAGGCGCGCCGTCAACA
>JBGPMJ010000190.1:0-5325 GCA_041486935.1 Candidatus Limnocylindria bacterium
ATGAGTGAGCCAACTCGGGGTGACCTCGATGGTGCGGGCGGTGGGGTCTGAACGCGTCGACGCGGCGTGCGAGCCGGGGCGACGCGTGATGGTAGCAGACGCGTGGCGCTTGGGCGCTCGCCTGTCACTGCTCGGGCCGCCGGCTGTGGCCGCCGTCCGAGCCCGGGTGGCACGGGCGTATCTGGACGAGGTCGAACCCCGGCGGCCGCGCCGCATGCCTGCCGGTCATGGGAGCGGCCGGATCCACGCTCGGCTGCTGCTCGATGAGGCCTCATCGCGAGGCAGGTGCGCACGAGATCACGGCCCCGGATGCCCGGGGGGCATACGGCTCGTCGGCCCCGGCCCGGCCCCGGCCCCGCCCCGGGCCGTCACCTATACTCCGGCTCCCCATGATCCCCCAGTCGCGCCTGCGCAACTTCTCGATCATCGCGCACATCGATCACGGCAAGTCCACCCTGGCCGACCGCTTCCTGGAGCTGACGCACACGATCGAGGCGCGACAGATGACGAGCCAGGTGCTCGACTCGATGGACCTCGAGCGCGAGCACGGCATCACGATCAAGGCCCGCGCTGTTCGCCTGGACTACGAGGCACGGGACGGTCTGCACTAGGGCCTGAACCTGATCGACACGCCCGGCCACGTCGACTTCACCTACGAGGTCAGCCGCAGCCTGCAGGCCTGCGAGGGAGCCGTGCTGGTGGTGGATGCGGCGCAGGGCATCGAGGCCCAGACGCTGGCCAACGTGCACCTGGCGCTGGCGCAGGGGCTGGTCATCGTGCCCGTCATCAACAAGATCGACCTGCCCTCGGCCCAGCCGGACCTCGTGATCGAGGAGCTGGAGAACATCCTGGCCATCCCGCGCGAGGAGGTCCTGCTCGCCTCGGCCAAGGAAGGCACCGGCGTCCCCGAGATCCTCGAGGCCATCGTGGCCCGCGTGCCACCTCCGAAGGGCGACCCGACCGCGCCCCTGAGCGGCCTCATCTTCGACTCCCACTACGACGCCTACAAGGGCGTCGTGGCCTACGTCCGCCTGGCCGCGGGCACGCTCCGGGAGCACGACACCATCCGGCTCATGGCCTCGGGCGCCGAGGCCGACCTGCTCGAGTTGGGCGTCTTCCGGCCGCAGCTCGTGCCCGTCAAGGAGCTCGTGGCCGGCGAGGTGGGCTACGTGGCCACGGGCCTCAAAAGCGTGCGCGACTGCCAGGTCGGCGACACGCTCACCTCCGCCACGCGCCCCGCGACGGCGCCCCTGCCCGGCTACAAGGCGGCCAAGCCGCTTGTCTTCGCCGGCATCTACCCGCTCGACGGCCCCGACTACCCGCTGCTGCGCGACGCGCTCGAGAAGCTGCACCTCAACGACGCCTCGATCACCTTCCAGCCGGAGAGTTCGGTGGCGCTCGGCTTCGGCTTCCGTTGCGGCTTCCTCGGCCTGCTGCACATGGAGATCGTCCAGGAGCGCCTCGAGCGCGAGTTCGACCTCGACCTCATCGCCTCCGCGCCCTCTGTCGAGTACCGGGTCAAGCTCCTCCACGACACCGCCGAGCTGGTCGTGGACAACCCCGCCGAGCTGCCCGGCACCGGCGAGATCGAGACCATCTCCGAGCCCTGGGTGCGCGTGCAGATCGTGACTCCCAGCGAGCACATCGGGGCGCTGATGGAGCTGACCAAGAACCGGCGCGGCAGTTTCGCGACGATGGAGTACCTCGACCCACAGCGCGTCCTGCTCTCGTTCGAGCTGCCCCTGGCCGAGGTCATCGTGGACTTCTTCGACCAGATGAAGAGCCGCACACAGGGCTATGCGAGCATGGACTATGAGGAGATCGGCTACCGGCCCGCCCCGCTGGTCAAGCTCGACGTGCTCGTGGCCGGCGAGCCGGTCGACGCGCTCAGCCTCATCGTGCACCGTGATCGCGCCCAGCAGGCCGGCCGGACGCTCGTGGACAAGCTCAAGGAGCTCATCCCGCGGCAGATGTTCGAGGTGCCCATCCAGGCCGCCATCGGCTCCAACGTCATCGCCCGCGAGACGGTCCGGGCGATGCGCAAGAACGTCATCGCCAAGTGCTACGGCGGGGATATCACCCGCAAGCGCAAGCTGCTGGAGAAGCAGAAGGCGGGCAAGGCGCGCATGAAGCGGATCGGCAGCGTGGAGATCCCCCAGGAGGCGTTCCTGGCCGTGCTGCGCACGAACGAGTCCGGGTAGCGCGGCCATGGAGGAGCAGCTGCGTGCGCTCGTCGCGATCGGTCTGACGGGGCTGCTCATCCTGCTGCGCCTCGACGCCGGGCGCTTCGGGACCGCCGAGTACGACGACGAGCTGGCGCCGGGCGGCTGGCGCAACGGCTTGCGGCGCCTGGGCTGGTATGCCACGGGCATCGCCCTGGCGGTCGCGATCTACGAGATCCATCCGGCCCCCATCACGGTCCTGCACATCTCGACCGGCGAGGACCGCGTCGGGGCCCTCGTGCTGGGGCTCCTGTTCGGGGCGGCCGGCACCGGCGTGGCGGCCGGTTTCGCCTGGTATCGCTACCGCCGCCTGCGCCCGCCCGAGTACCGCCTCTACCCCGGGGCTGCGCTCAACGCCATCGGCACGGCGGCCATCGACGAGGCCGCCTTCCGCGGCGCGCTCCTGGGCCTGACGCTCGCGCTGGGCTGGCCGGTGGACGTGGCGATCGCCTTCCAGGCGGTCCTCTACGCCCTCGCCACGCGCCTCGGGGCACCGGGACGCAGCCGCGCCATGCTGCTCATGTCGCTCGTGGTCGGCGTGGTGGCCGGCTACCTCACGGTGGCCACCGGCGGCATCGGGGCGGGCCTGCTGGGCCACGCCATCATCCGTTTCGCGACCTTCGTCACGACCGGCCACGCCGGGCAGGTGCGTCGGGTCGGTGAAGAGCCCGAGGAGGAGGCCGAGGAGCGCCTGCCGCCGGAGGGCTGGGAGGTCGTCTCCGAGGGGGACGGCTGAGTCCTGCCCAGGCCCTGCCGCCGGTCGCGCTCTACGTCCACGTCCCCTTCTGCGTTTCGGTCTGCCCGTACTGCGACTTCGTCGTCTACAGCGGCGCCGCGGCCCGTGGGCCGCGCAGTCGGGTGGAGCCGTTCCTGCGAGCCCTGGGGGCCGAACTCGAGCTGCGCGCCGACGCCTTCGACGCCGCCTTCGGCCTCCCGGGCGCTCCCGGGAGGCCGCCTCTCGAGAGCGTCTACCTCGGCGGCGGCACGCCGTCGTTGTTGCCCGTCGCGGCGGTGGCCGCGCTGCTCCACCACGTGGAGCGGCGCTTCGGGCTGGCCGCCGACGCGGAGGTGACGATCGAGGCCAACCCCGGGCCGGACGAGCGCGGCGACCTGGCCGGTCTGTGCGCCGCCGGCGTGACCCGGCTCAGCCTCGGCGCGCAGAGCCTCGATGCCGCGGAGCTGCGCCGGATCGGGCGCCGGCACCGGCCCGAGGATGTCGTGGAGACGCTGCAGGCCGCCCGGGCCGCGGGCATCGCACACCGCTCGATCGACCTCCTGTACGACCTGCCCGACCAGGCGCCCGAGACATGGGCGGCGACCGTGGACCAGGCGCTCGACCTGCCCGTCGACCACCTCTCGGCCTATGCGCTGACGCTCGACGACCCCGATGCCGAGGGACTGACGGGCCCGGCGGGCGACCATCTCCCCGTCCGGCCCGGCGCCCGCCGCTGGCGCCGAAGCGCCGCCGCTGCCCAGGACGGCGATCGCGCCGCGGACGCGTACGCCCTGCTCGACGAGCGGCTGGCAGCGGCCGGCTTCTCCTGGTACGAGCTCTCGAACTGGGCGCGGCAGGGCGGGCAGAGCCGCCACAACCTGGCCTACTGGCGGCGCCGGCCGTACGCCGCGCTGGGACCGGGGGCGCATGCCTTCGACGGTGTTCGGGGCCGGCGATGGAACGCGGCCCGGCTGGACGGCTACGTGGCCGCCCTGACGCCCGCCGACGGCTCGCCACCGCGCCTGCCGCCCGGCGGTGGGGAGCGGCTCGATGAGCGCACGGTCACCGCCGAGCGGGCCGTCCTCGGCCTCCGCCTGGGCGAGGGGATCGATCTCGGGCTGGCGCGCGACCCGGCGGTGCGGCCGGCGCTGGACTGGGCCTCGACCCACGGGCTGGTCGAGCCCGCGCCCGGCGAGCGGATCCGGCTGACCCTGTCCGGCCGGCTCGTCTCCAACGAGCTCTTCGCCCGGCTCGTCTGACCGCCGCAGGCCTGGCCGACTTCTTCCTTGTCCCCGGCGCGCGGCCGCGCTACGATGCCGACGGCCCCCGGGAAGGGACGTTGGTACCGTGCCAGGGAGGAGTCCGTTGACGCTCGAGCCGCCCGCCAAGTTCTTCGTCAACAGCGGCCTCGTCTCGAGCCGTTCGGACATCCACAACCTCCTGCGGCCGCTGCTCAAGCAGACCGTTGCCTACCGCTACTTCCGCTCCGGTCAGCTCGTCGGCCACGGCACTGGCTGGGTCGAGCGCATCGTCGTGGAGGAGCCCGGGACCTCCACCTTCTTCACGCCCCTGTCGATCTGCCTCAACGTGGATTCCTTCGAGCACCTCGAGTTCGAGACACGGCCCGATCAGCTGCTGGCTTACACGCTCGTCCAGGGCGACGAACGGATCGTCCTCGAGTTCGCGCCCGTCCACGGCACGGCGGAGGCCGACCAGCCGGTGCAGCAGGCCTTCCGCTTCGGCGCCCATGAGGAGTACGTGCAGATGGAGCTGGGCGGCCTCGAGGCAGGCGGGGAGCCCGGGCCCTCCTAGCCGGGCGGGTCCTCTCAGGCCCCGCGCTCGCCCCGGATGTAGGGCACGCCCAGCGCGGCCGGCGCCCCGATCCGCTTGCGCACCGCCTCGCGCGAGCCGACGACGAGCACGACGATCACGAGCACGAAGGGCAGCATGCCCAGGAAGAACGTCAGCGTGTGGTCGTAGTAGATCGGGTTGCGGATGCCGAAGAAGTTCTCCGGGCCCTGCACGTCGAGCAGGAAGCGGTCGATGGCCCCGAAGAGGTAGCCGCCCACGGCGGCCCGCAGCGGATCCCACTGGGCGAAGATGACGAGGCCGATGGCGATCCAGCCGCGGCCACCGACGGTCAGCTCCCCGAACCAGCCGGGCTGGATGGCCAGCGTGATCGCGGCCCCGGCCAGGCCGGACAGGAGGCCGCCGATGAAGACGTACAGGTAGCGCAGCGGGTAGACGCTGACGCCCATCGCGTCGGCCGCGGCGGGGTACTCGCCGACCGCTCGCAGGTTGAGCCCGGCTCGCGTGCGGTGGATCCAGTACCAGGCGGCCGGCACGAGCAGGTAGCCGGCGTAGACGAGCACGCTCTGGTCGTGGAGG
>JBGPMJ010000191.1:0-5288 GCA_041486935.1 Candidatus Limnocylindria bacterium
CAAGGATCACGGCCTGCGCGGCCAGCTCCTCGCCGATGAAGAAGCCGCCACGGTGACGCCCGCGCTGCGTCGTGCCGCCGCCGGGAAGGCCGCCGCGGCGGGGGTTGCCGCGACTCGTGGCACGGGCATCCGACGCTCCGATCGCGGCGCGCGGGCTCCCCGTACCCCGGCCGATCGGGCGGCCCCGGGCCAGGGCCGGAACGCCGTCCGGCCGCCGACGCGCCTCACCAACGAAGGCCTTGCCGCGCTCCGGGCCGAGCTCTCCGACCTGACGAACGTGGCGCGACCAGCGGTCATCGCCCGTATCAAGGCCGCGCGCGAGCTGGGCGACCTCAGGGAGAACGCGGAGTACCACGAGGCGCGTCGCGAGCAGTCCTTCCTGGAAGGACGGATCCAGGCCATCGAGGAGCTCCTGCGCCACGTCGCGATCATCGAAGGCGGCTCCGACGACGGCCGCGTGAGGCTCGGTTCCAGCGTGGATGTCGAGCACGACGGCTCGGCGGCGACGTACGCCATCGTGGGCACGACCGAGTCGAACCCGGCGGCGGGCAGGGTCTCCGTCGGGTCGCCCATCGGCGTCGCGCTGCTCGGCAAGTCAGCCGGCGATGCGTTCGAAGTGTCCACGCCGTCGGGGCGTCTCCGCTACCGGATCGTCGCGGTTCGCTGACTTCACGGACAATGGCGGCGTGACCATCCGCTGCCGCATCGCGCCCAGCCCGACCGGGCCGCTCCACATCGGGACGGCACGCACGGCGCTCTTCAACTACCTCTTCGCGCGCCACGTCGGCGGCACGTTCATCCTCCGTCTGGAGGACACGGACGTCGCCCGCTCCACGGTGGAGTACGAGCGCGACATCCTCGACGGGCTGCACTGGTTGGGCATCGCGTGGGACGAGGGACCGGAGGTGGCCGGCCAGGCGGCGCGCGGCCCGTTCGGGCCCTATCGCCAGATGCAGCGGCTCCCGCTCTACGCCGAGGCGGCCGATCGGCTGCTGCGCGAGGACAAGGCCTACCCCTGCTACTGCACGCCCGAGGAGCTGGCCGCCGACCGTGTCGCCTCCGAAGCGGCGCACCGAGCGCCGCGATACGTGGGCCGCTGTGCGCGGCTCACCGCCGTCGAACGGCGGGCGCGGAAGGCGGAGGGTCGGAAGCCCGTCGTCCGCTTCCGTGTCGGGGAGGGGAGCGTCGCCTTCGACGACATCGTGCGCGGGCGGGTGGAGTTCAACGTCGACGCGCTGGGCGGCGACCTCGTCATCGTCCGCTCCGACGGCACGCCGCTCTACCACTTCACGGTCGTCGTGGACGATGCCGCCATGGCCATCACGCACGTCATCCGCGGCGAGGACCACCTCTCGAACACGCCCAAGCACATCCTGCTCTTCCAGGCCCTGGGCGCCGAGGTGCCCGACTTCGCGCACCTGCCGCTCATCCTCAACGCCGACCGGACGAAGATGAGCAAGCGCAAGGGCCAGACCGCGGTGGCCGACTACATCGCCCAGGGCTTCGTGCGCGAGGCGCTCGTCAACTACCTCGCGCTGCTGGGCTGGTCGAGCGGTACCGAGGAGGAGATCTTCTCGCTCGCGGAGATCGTCGAGCGCTTCGACCTCTCACGCGTGCAGCAGGCGGGCGCCGTCTTCGACCGCGAGCGCCTGGAGTGGCTCGACGGCCAGTGGATCCGGCGCCTCTCCCCGGACGAGCTGGTCGAGCGCATGGCACCCTTCCTCGAGGCAGGCCTGGCGGTGCGGCGGGCGGCCGGAGCAGTGGTGCGCGACCCCTCGGAGGCCGAGCTGCGCTCGCTGGTGCCCCTGGTACGGGAGCGGCTGCCCGTGCTCGGCGCCATCGGTGGCCTGGTCGACTTCCTCTTCCTCGAAGAGGTCACCGTGGAGCCGGACCTGTTGGTGCCCAAGAGGTGGGACGTGGCCCAGGCCCTCGACGGCATTGCCGAGGCGCGACGCGTCATCGCCGACGTGGGCGCCGTCTCCTTCGAGGCGGACGAGCTGGAGCCGCCGCTGCGGGCCCTCTGCGAGGCGCACGGCTGGAAGGCCGGCGACCTCTTCATGGCCATCCGCGTGGCGGTGACCGGGCGGACCACGGCGCCGCCGCTCTTCGACACGATGGTCGCACTTGGCTACGAGCGGACGCTGGCGCGGCTGGACGCGGCCCGGGAGACGCTCGCCGCGGTCGCGTAGCTCGGCGCCGTCGCCGACGGGGGGGCATGCCCGAGGGTCATGCGAGGCCGCGTATCCGAACGCGACTGCCGCGCGATGACGGTCAATGGCGAGGCAGGCACGCTCGACTTCGCGGGTTGGCATGCTCGCCGGTCATGTCACGGGCGCGGCCGGGGGCCGCTGGACCCGGATATGGCACGCCATTGGACACTGTCCCGGCCGCGTCGCCGCGGCGCACCCTTTGTCCATCCCGGCACGGGCGCGGTTCGCCCGCCGCCCGCCGGGCACATCCGGGAGGTCCGGCCATGACCCGAGTCCTCGTCGTCCACCACGACATCGACATGGCGGACCTCGAGACCGACGAGCTCCGCAGCCGGGGCTACGAGGTCGAACAGTGCTGGGGTCCCAAGTACACCTCCTGTCCGGTCATGCGCGGCGAGAGGTGCGCGGCGGCCGATCGCGCCGACATCTTCGTCTACGACGTCTGGGCGACCGGTGAGACCGACGGCGGCCGCAGCTTGATCTCCGGCCTGCGTGACCTCTACCCGCACACGCCGGTCGTGCTGACAGCTCCGGGCATGGAGCTTGACTGGGTCGAGATCGAGGGCCCGCACCGGGTCGTGCCGCTGGTCGGGCCGCCGACGGGCCCGCGACTCATCGAGGCCATCGAGCAGGCGTTCGCGACGGAGCAGCAGCCGATCCCGGCAACGACGCTCTAGGCTCGACGCCCATCCGGCGCTACCCTTGGGCCGACCCACCCTGAGGGAGGACGGCCCGTGGACAGAGCGAGCTTCGGCGCGTGGCTCGACCGGTACGTCGAAGCCTGGCGCACCTACGACCGAGCGGCCATCGAGGACCTCTTCACCGAGGACGCCGAGTACCGCTTCCATCCCTTCGACCCGCCGGTCCGCGGCCGCGCGGCCATCGTCGCCGCGTGGCTGGAGTCGCCCGATGCGCCGGGGTCCTGGCGCTGCCACTACGCGCCCTACGCGGTGGACGGCGGCGACGCCGTCGCGCACGGCTGGACCGAGTACCTCGTCGACGATGGTGAGACTGTCGACCGGCGCTACGCCAACGCCTACCTGTGCCGTTTCTCCCCGGATGGCCGCTGCGCGTCGTTCACCGAGTACTACGTGCCGCAACGGCCCCGCGCGGAGGCCGCGGCTCCGGCCGCGTAGGCGGGGGCCGAGGAGGATCGATGGGGGCGACCGCGGCGCAGGCAGCGAGCCACGGGGTCGACTGGGAGCTGCGCCTCGAGCGGGACGACCTGCTGCCGGGAACGACGGCGAAGGGTCGGGTCGCGCTCACCGCGCCCGACGGGATCGCCGGGCGCGGCGTCGTGGCGGCGCTGGTCGCCACCGAGGAGTGGCGCCACCGCGAGACGTACACGGACGCGCAGGGGCATGTCCAGACGCGGACGGTCACGACGACCGACGAGCTCCTGCGGCTCCCCGTCCAGCTGTCCGGGCCGATCACGTTGGCGCCCGGCGAGCGACGGGAGCTCGACCTGGAGGTGCCGGTCGCGCCACTCGGCCCGGCCACGCTCGAGGCCAACGTGAGCCGCCTGACCTGGGACCTCGAGGTGAAGCTGGATCGCGAAGGCGCCTTCGACTCGAAGATCGTGGTCCCGGTGCGCGTCCTCCAGCCCACGGCGCTCCTCCGCGCCGGCGTCGTCCACGTGGGCGAGTTCGCCCTCTACGAGGCAGCCGACTCGGCGACCGGCGAAGCGCGCGCGACGCTCGAGATCAAGCCCATGCCGATCTGTGTCGGTGCACCGATCGAGGGGGCTCTGACGATCGAAACCGAGGGCGAACTTGATCTGCAGGAGGTCCGCCTCGAGCTGCGGGTCAAGGTCAAGGCCACCGTCTCGAGCGGCGAAGAGGAGCAGCTGACCGTCTGGGTCGGCCGGCTGGCGGGCGAGGGTCGGTTCGGCGGGGCGAGCCGGACGATCCCGTTCCGCGCCGACATCCCGGCCCTGTACCTGCCCACCATCGAGCTGCCGCACGGCCGGACGGAGGCCACCTGCCACGTCATCCTCGCGCGGGCGTGGGCCCGTGACCCGCACCTCGTGCGCGACGTGACCATCTGCTCGACGACGGAGATCTGAGCCGGTCCGAACCGGACGCGCGCCGCGCCGCCGTCGGGGAGTAGCATCGCTGCCAGATGGTGAGCAACGGCGGCCGGCGGCTCGATGAGGCGCGGCCGTACCTCGGGCCGCTCGTGCTCGGTGCGGCCAGCCTGGTCCTCGCGACGCTCACCGCGCTCGCGCTCGAGACCTGGCTGGGCGTCGACGACGCCTCCGCCATCTACCTCCTGGCCGTGGTCGTCATGGCCGGGCGTTACGGCACCTGGCCCGCCGTGGCGGCTTCGTTCGCCGCCTTCCTGGCCTACGACTTCCTCTTCACCCAACCGCGGCTCACCTTCTCGGTCGCCGATCCGCAGGAGTGGCTGAGCCTGCTGCTCTTCCTTGTCGTGGCGGTGGTCATCGGGCGCCTGGCGGCCCTCCAGGCCGAGCGTGCGGCCGAGGCGACCCTGCGCGCCCGGGAGGCCGAGACGCTCTTCGGGATCAGCCGCTCCCTGGCGACGGCGAGCTCGGTGCGCGAAGCGGCACGCGCGATGGTCGATGGGCTGCGCGAGGCGGCCCAGATGGAGCGGGTCTGGGTCGCGGCCGGCCCGACCGCCCAGCTCGAGCGCGTGCTGGCCGACACCGCTCCGGGTAAGGCACGGCCCGCGGCCCGGCTGGCCTGGCTCCTCCACCGGGCGACCGAGTCGGGTGGGGACGACTGGATCCGGACGCACACGGCCGGCACCCCCGAGGCCCGCCTCGTCGAGCCGTCGGCGAGCTTGGTGGCGTATCGCGTGGCGATCGAGGCCGACGGGCAGCCCGTCGGCTCGATCTGGGCGCTTCGCGATCGGGAGGCGGGGCTGCCCTCACGGGGAGCCACGCGCCTGTTGACCTCGGCGGCCGATCAGATCGGGCCGGCGCTGCGCCGCGAGCGCCTGACCGCGGAGGCCACGAGCGCCGAGGTCGCCCGCCGCAGCGACGCCCTGAAGTCGGCCCTGCTCGACTCGGTATCGCACGACCTGCGCACGCCGCTGGCCACCATCCGGGCCGTGGCC
>JBGPMJ010000192.1:0-5249 GCA_041486935.1 Candidatus Limnocylindria bacterium
ATCGTGCAGGCAGGCTCCCTTCCGCGCCGGGTGGCGCTCGGTGACGCAGCCCGCCGGTGGTGCGCCGTCCGTGCGAGGGCACGACCGCGTGGACGACTCCGGCTGCGCGGATGATACGCCGCCGCGTCCAACGGGTCCGCGCCCTCAGGGGACGAGGGCGGCGAGGATGCCTCCGGCGATGAGGATGGGGCCGAAAGGGATAGCCGAACGGAGCGTGATCCGGCGGGCCGCGATGAGCACCAGGATGACGGCCGCTGAGGCGATCGAGGCGGTCACGAAGCCGCCGAAGAGGCGTGTCACGCCCGACATCAGGCCGAGGCCGATGGCCAGCTTCAGGTCACCCGCCCCCAGCGCGCCCCGCAGCAGCCGGTCGAGGACGAAGAGGATGGCCGGTGCGGCGAGGCCGGCGAGCAGGGCACTCGCAAGGGGCATCTCCTTGCCCGCCAGCAGCGGGTCGAGATCGAGCAGCACCAGCAGCAAGGCGATCGGGATGAGCGGCAGCGTGACGAGGTCCGGCAGCAGCTTCTGGTCGAGGTCGGTGGCGGCGAGCACGATCAGGGCGCCGAAGTAGGCGCCGAGGATGACGAGGTGGAGCGGATCGCTCCAGCGGCCAGCCAGCGCCGCGAAGGCCGCCGCGCCGCCCAGCGCCAGGGTGGCCGTCCGCCAGTCGGGACGTCTGACGCGGCTGTCCTCGTGGACCGGCCAGCGCGCGGCCAGGCGGTCGGCGGCCAGACCGACGCCCAGGCCCAGGATGGCGAAGGCCACGACCAGCGGCATCATGCGCTCTCGGCCGCGCTCAGGCGCCGCGCAGCGCCAACTCGACGAGCGTGGCGTGGGTCACGCCGGTGGCGCCGCGTGCGGCCCACGGCGTCGCCCGGCGCAGGTAGCCCGAGCCGCCGATGTCGAGGTGGGCCCAGGGGCGTGTGGCGAAGTCCTTGAGGAAGAGGCCGCTCTTCACGAGCGAGCCCTCCGGGCCGCTGCTGTTGCTCAGCTCGGCGTACCAGGAGTCCATGTCCTTGCGGTACTCGGCCACCAGCGGGATCTGCCAGTAGCGCTCGGCCTGCCGGGCGCCGGCCGCGACCACTTCCCCCCACCAGTCCTGGGGCGTCCCGAACCCGCCGGTGACCTGCTTGCCGAAGGCGCGCTCGACCGCGCCGGTCAGCGTGGCCACGTCCACCAGGTGCGTGGCGCCCTGGCGCTCGGCATAGACCAGGGCATCGCCGAGGATGAGCCGACCCTCCGCATCGGTGTTCTGGATCTCCACGACCTTGCCGTTCATCGCCCGCACGACGTCGCCGGGACGCGTGGAGTGTGGGCCGGGCATGTTCTCGACCGCCGGCGCGACGGCCAGCAGCGGCAGGCCCGGCGCCAGAACCGCCACCGTGGCGATGGCGCTGATGACCGTGCACGCACCGGCCTTGTCCATCTTCATCTCTTCCATCCGGTGGGACGGCTTGAGGCTGATGCCGCCCGAGTCGAACGTGACGCCCTTGCCCACCATGGCCAGCAGCCGGCCTCGACGGTCCGTCGCACCGGCCGGGCCGGAGCGCATGACGATGAAGCGCGGCGGGTTGTCGCTGCCCCGGCCCACGGCCAGGAACATGCCCATGCCCATGGCGGCCGCCTGCTCCGGGCCGATGACCTCGACCTCGAGGCCATACGCGTGGGCGATCGCGGTCGCCTCGTCGGCGAGGACCTCGGGGCTGACGTCGTTGCTCGCTCGTTGCGAGAGCGTGCGCGCCCGGTTCGCGCCCTCCCCGATGACCCGGCCGCGGTCAGCCGCCGCAGTCAACGCCTGAGCATCCCCGCCCGGGACGATCAGCACGAGCTCGTCGAGCGCCGGGGGTGCATCCTCGACGTCGTCCCGGTAGATCGCGGCGGGCTCGTAGCTGCCCTCCACGACGCCGCGCGCCACGAGCTCCGCCAGGATCTCCGCGTCGAGGCCGTCGCCACCCGCCAGCGTGGCCGGCAGCCAGATGGCCAGGCGCCGCACGACCCGGCCCCCGAGACGGCGCTCGATGGCAGCCCCGAAGCGCAGGGCGGCGATGCGGTCGAAGGCAGCGAGGTCGCCGATGCCCATGGCCAGGAGCCATGGCGCGGCGGTTTCACGACCACGGATGATCGTGCCGGCGTGGGCCTTGCCCGCCTGCTCGCCGAGGGCGCGGTAGGCCGCCAGCGCACCCTCGAGCCGGCGATCGAGCTCGGTCGTCGCGTCGTCGGGCTCGTGGTCGGCGACGATGGGCAGTGCGAGGAGGTCGGACTCGACGTCCCAGGGCTGGCTGGTCAAGACGCGGATGTGCATACCTGGCATGGCTCCGAACAGCGGGGATGGATCGACTGGGATGGGCGAGGGGACGGGCCGCCTAGTGTACCGCCGCGACCGCCGCGGTGAGGGCGCCGCGGGCCTCCTCGACGGCGATGGCGGCTTGGTTGAGCCCACCCTGGGCGAGGTCCCCGATGATCACGATGAGCGCGCGTGTGTCCGGCGGCAGAAGCTTCTGCGCGGCCTCGACCTCGGCGAACGCGGCCAGGACCTCGGGCGTGGCGTGGTCCGGCGAGGCCTCGAGCGCCGTGTACAGCCGGACGAGTGCCGTGTCGTAGGTGCGGTTGCGTTCGATCCAGGCGTCCAGCGTCGAGGTGTCCACGGACTGCGCGAGCCGGTCCCGGATGACCTTGGCAGCATCGAGCTCGGCGGTCGCGCCGGTCAGCCGCTCCAGGGCGGCGGCGTAGCGGCCGGCCGTCCCCTCCTGCGTCGCCTCGAACGTCGTCACGTCGTGCTGTTCGAGGTGACTGGTGATGGAGATGGCGGGCACGGCGGCCCCGGAGAGACGGCCCCAGTCGCCGGCCAGCGGGCGCACAGCATCGACCGCGTCGACCGCCGCCGCGAGCCGCGCCTGCATGCGCGCGCCGAGGCGGTCCGAGGCGACGCCATAGGGCAGCGCCCCCAGCGCCGCGTCCACGCGCGTCGCGAGCGTGCCCACCTCGATGACGATCGCGTCGCCGGCGTCGAGGTCGCCGCTGAGGGCGTCCGCGTCACGCGCCGCGAGGTCCACGAGTGCCCGCCGGCTCGTCGTGGCCAGGTGCTCGGCCTGCACCTGCAGGGCCTCGAGGTCGATCGTGATGCCGGCCAGGCCCGGCGCGAGCGCCGCCTCGGCGCGAGCGTACAGCTCCGGCCGGTGCCCTTCGTCGGGGACGGGCGTGGCCGCCGTGGCCACGCCACCGACGCCGACGGCGATGAGGAGCACGGCGGTCAGCCACGCGAGTGCCCGCGCGAGGTGGAGGACGGTGCGCATCGGCCGCAGTCTAGCCGGGCGGCCGCCTCGACTACCATCCGTCCATGACGACCGACCGAGCCGAGGCGCTGCGGCGTCCGCTCGAGCGCGACCCGCTCGCGGCCGGCCTCGCGCCCGAGCAGCTGGCGTTGCTGCGTCGCATGCCGAAGGCCGAGCTCCACCTCCACCTCGACGGCTCGCTGCGGCCGGCGACGGCCCTCGAGCTCGCCCGCGAGCGGGACCTCGACGCGGGCATGGACGTCGCCGAGATGGCGGAGCGACTCATCGGGCCGGAGCACGCCGCCGACCAGGCCGAGCTGCTGCTGGCTTTCGACCTGCCCATCGCCATCCTCCAGGATGCCGAGTCGTTGACGCGGGTCAGCCACGAGCTGGTGGAGGATGTCGCGGCCGACGGCACGCGCTACGTGGAGATCCGCTGGGGGCCCGCGCTCCACGTCGAGCGCGGGCTCTCGCTGCGCGACGGCATCGCGGCCGTGGTGGCGGGCGCCCGCTCCGGGACCGCGGCCGTGTCCGCCGGGGGCGGGCCGGGCATCGTCGTGCGGCTCATCGCCGTCGCCCTGCGCTCCCATGCGCCGGGGCTCAACGTCGACGTCGCACGAGCCGCGGCGAGGTTCCTCGGCGACGGCCTGACGGGCTTCGACCTGGCCGGCCGGGAGGCGGCCTTCCCCGATCCGCTGCGGCACGCGCGCGCCTTCGCCAGGGCCCGGGGTGCCGGCCTCGGCGTCACCGTCCACGCCGGCGAATGGGGCGGCGCGGCGCAGGTCCGGCGGGCGCTGGCGGTCGACCCGGCGCGCATCGCCCACGGCGCGCCGGCAGCCGACGACTCGCGACTCATGGCCGAGCTGCGGTCGCGCGGCATCACCCTGGACCTCTGCCCCACGAGCAATGCCCAGGCCGGGATCTTCCCCTCCTACGACGCCCATCCCCTCCCCCGCCTCGTGCGGGCGGGTGTGCCCGCGACCCTGAGCACCGACGATCGGACCGTCAGCGCGCTGACCCTCACCGGCAAGTACGCGCGAGCCCGCGCCGCCCTCGGCCTCTCGATGGCGGAGCTCTGGCGGCTCGACCGGCACGCCCTCGAGGCCGCCTTCCTCCACGACGACGAGGCGCTGCGCTCACGCCTCCTGGCGGAGTTCGACGGGTTCGCATCCGCCGAGCCGATGCTCGCGGCCGCGGTCGGGCCGGCCTAATGCTCCCGCGCGAAGCGGTCGAGGATCGTCGCCAGCTCGCCGGCGTCATGGGCCACGGCGGTGGGGCGATCGTCTGGTGGCACGTCGGCAAGGTGAGCCGCGGTCGTCACGCCGGTCATCATCAGCACGGAACGGGCCCCCACCGCGTGCGCGGCGCGGATGTCCGTCTTCTGCCCGTCGCCGATGACCACAGCGGCGTGGGGTGGGATGCCCACCGTGGCCGCCGCGGCCTCGAACAGGCGCGGCCCGGGCTTGCCCACGACGATCTCCGGCTCGCGCTCGGAGGCGACCGCGAGCGCTGCCACGATGGCGCCCGCGCCCGCCTTCAGGCCATCCGCGCCGGGGTAGACAGGATCACGATTCGTGGCCACGAAGCGGGCCCCGCGGCGCACCGCCTCGGCGGCGATGCTGAGGCGCTCGTAGCGCAGGCCGAAGTCCACGCCCACCACGACGACGTCCGGCGGCGCGGCGAGGCCGTGGGGCGTCGGGGCCACGGTGCGGATACCGACGTCCCGCAGCTCCCGGGCCAGCCCCGGACCGCCGAAGACCATGGCGCAGCGGGTCCGCCCGTCGCCGGCGAGGAGGAGCGCCGTGGCCCGCGCGGCCGTCACGACCGCGGCGGCGGACACGGGGGCACCCATCCCGCGCAGGCGCTCGACGTAGTCGCTGCGGTGCCAGCGCGAGTTGTTCGTGGCGTACACCACCTGGTCACCGGCGGCGACACGGGCCGCCAGCAGCTCGGGCATCCCCGGCACGGGAACCGGCC
>JBGPMJ010000193.1:0-5199 GCA_041486935.1 Candidatus Limnocylindria bacterium
GATGTGCCGGGCGCCCTCCTCGGCGCGCGCGAACTGGGCGATGCCGCCCGCGTTGTCGGTGATCGGGCCGAAGGTGTCCATGGCCAGGATGTACGCGGTGGTCATGAGCATGCCCATGGTGGCCACGGCGGTGCCGAAGACGCCGCCAACGTTCTTGCCGGCGGCGTCGAGCATGCCCGCCTGCGCGCCGAGCCAATGGCTGGCGAAGAGGGCGATGCCGATGGTGATGGCCGTGACCGCGGTCGTCTCGAAGCCGACGGCCGTGCCCGCGATGATGTTCGTGGCCGGGCCGGTCTTGCTGGCCTCGGCGATCTCCTTGACCGGCCGCCAGGCGCCGGCCGTGTAGTACTGCGTGATGTAGACGAAGACGACGCTCGTGGCGAGGCCGATCAGGCCGGCGCCGAAGAACCAGACCCAGGCGGGGATGCCGCTGGCGCCGGTGGCGGCCGGCGTCTGCATCATCACGTTGGTCGTGATCAGCAGGCCCACCGCGGCCAGGGCGGTCGTCACCCAGTAGCCACGGTTGAGGATCCGCATGGGGTCCTCGTCCTCGCGGCCGCGCAGCGAGAGGATGGCCACGATCGTGCCCAGGAGGCCGAACGCGCGCACGACGAGCGGGAAGAAGATCCAGCTCTCGGGGTTCGGCCAGCCGGCCGCCACGGCGATGCCGTAGACGGCGACGCCGAGGATCATTGCCCCGATGTTCTCGGCCGCCGTGGACTCGAAGAGGTCGGCGCCGCGGCCGGCGCAATCGCCAACGTTGTCACCCACGAGGTCGGCCACGACGCCGGCGTTGCGTGGGTCGTCCTCTGGGATGCCCGCCTCGATCTTGCCCACGAGGTCCGCGCCGACATCGGCGGCCTTGGTGTAGATCCCGCCGCCGAGCTGCGCGAAGAGGGCCACGAACGAGGCGCCGAAGCCGAAGCCGACGATGAGGAAGGGCGCCTGGGCCGGGTGTTCGAAGCCGCCGTAGAGGGCGAAGATGCCCCACACGCCGAGCAGCGACAGGGCCACCACGAGGAAGCCCGAGACGGCCCCGCCGCGCATGGCCACGGTGACCGCCCCGACGAGGCTGCTGCGTGCCGCCGCGGCCGTGCGCAGGTTCGCCTTGACGCTGATGAACATGCCGACGATGCCGGAGGCCATCGAACAGGCGGCGCCGACGAGGAAGGCCACACCGGTGCGCACGCCGAGCTCTGCGCCGACGATGTCGGTGTCGGCGACCTCCTTGCCCTCGACGAGGCCGATGACGACGGCGATGATCGCAGCGCCACCAAGGGCCAGGAGGGCGATGGTGCGGTACTGGCGCTTGATGAACGCCACGGCACCCTCGTAGATGGTGCCGGCCACGTCCTGCATCGCCTGGGTCCCCTTGTCGCGCGAAACGACGTCGCGCGCCAGGTACCCGGCGAAGAGGACCGCGGCGATGCCCGCGATCGGGATGATCCATTGGATCGCGGTCGCGATCTGCACGGTGGATGAGCCTCCTCGGTTGCGGCCGTCAGCAGCGGCCGATCGTGATAAGGGTCTGCCGGCGCCACCTTGGGCCTGGTCCCTCAGCGGGCCGCAACGGCGCGCTGCGGCAGACAGGGAACGAGCCCGCAGTCGGGGCCCGGGATCGATCGGCGGGAGTGTATCAAATCGTGCCTGGGGCCGGCCCGCGGCCAGGATATGCACCGATCTTCCACCCCGCGAACCGGCCGTGCCCGAGCGCGGGGCCGGGCCGGGCCGCCGCCCCTATACTCCCCGTCTTGTGAGCAAACGTCCGCTCGGCTGCCTGTTCGAGGTGGTCGAGACCCTCGTCCTGACCGTCATCATCTTCCTCGTCATCCAGAACTTCGTGGCCCAGCCGTACCGCATCGAACAGCAGAGCATGGAGCAGACGCTCGAGCCGGGCCAGTACGTCCTCATCGACAAGCTCTCGCCGCGCTGGGATGACTACTCGAGAGGCGACATCATCGTCTTCTGGCCGCCCGAAGAGACGCACGACGTGCCGTTCATCAAGCGCGTCATCGGCCTGCCCGGCGACCGCGTCGCGATCCGGGACGGAAGCGTCTACGTCAATGGGATCCCGCTCGACGAGCCCTACGTCTTCGGCGGGCCGACCGAGCCGGGCACCCAGGGCGACGTAGTGGTCGTGCCCCCCGACAGCTACTTCGCGCTGGGCGACCACCGCAGCGATTCCACCGACTCGCGGGTCTTCGGCTTCGTCGCCCGCGAGGACATCATCGGCCGGGCCGTCGTGCGCTACTGGCCCATCGGCACGTTCACCATCCTCGAAACCCCGACCTACACCGGCGTACCGGCCACGGGTCCCTCGGGGGTCCACATCGGGGCCGATGACCGCGAACCGGCGGACGCGACCCGCTTCCGGCCGGCTCGAGCCGCCTGACGATCGGCCGGGGGCCATGGCGCCGATCCCCATCGCCGCCGCGATCCTCGTGCTCCTCGGCGCCGCTGCCGCGCTGCGGGCCGCGCACGGCCGGCTGACGGTCGTCGGTCTGGGCGTGGCGCTCCTGGGGCTGCCGCTCGCGGTGGGCGGCATCCCGGACCCGCTCGTGCTCGCCTTCCGGACCATCGCCGTGCTGCTCGCGCTTCTCCTCCTCGACCATGCCGTGCGGCGCACGACATCGCTCGTTGGCCCCATCCGCCTGGGCGGCACGACCGAGGTGGTGCTCGTGCTCGCCGCGTGGCTCCTGGCCCTGCTCCTCGGATCGACCATGCCCGATGCGCGCGGCTCCGCCGTCGCCCTGGCGACAGCCGTCGCCCTCGGCACCGCCGGGCTCACGTTGCTGTGGTTCGGGCACGACACCCTCCGCCTGGGCATCGGCGCCATGCTCGCGCTCGCGGCCGGCGCGACGGCCGTCGCGGCCTTCGGCGGCGCCGAGGGCGCCGCCCTCGAGCTGGCCCTCGCCGGCACGCTGCTCGCGGTCGCGGGAACCACGGCGTGGTTGGCCGTGGTCGGCGGGCGCGTGCGCCACGACCTCGAGCTGGCTGACCGGCCGCGCGACCTGCGCGACGCCGGCTGACCCGATGGCGCTGCTGGCGCTGCTCATCGTGACCGCCGCCGGGGCCGCCGGCACCTTCCTCGCCCGTGGCCGCGCCGGCGTGGCCCCCGGCGTCGGGATCGCCGCGCTGGCCGCGTTCGTCGTCGCGGCGGTCGCGATGCCGGCCGATGCGACGCTCGCGGTCGGGGCTGCCCAGCTCGTGGTGACGCCGTATGTGCGCCTCTGGCTGATCGTCGCCGCCGTCGCTCTGCTTGCAGTGGAGCTGGTGGGCCGGGTCCGTGGCGGGCAGCGCGACCTGTCGTTCGCCGCGCTCGGCGGTCTCGGTGCCGCGGCCGTGGCGCTGACCGTCACCGACGGGGCCGCGGCCGTCCTCGCGGTCACCGCGGCGGGCTGCCTCGGGCTCGTGGCGACGCTCGGAGGGCCCATCACCATGCCCACGCTGCGCGTCAGCGCCGACGGCCTGCGTAGCGTCGCCGTGGCCGGCGCGGGCGCGCTGCTGGCGGTGGCCTGGATCGGGGACGACGCCATCTTCCTGTCCTCCGGCGCCGTGGCCGCCGGCACCCTCCTGATGGCCGTGGCGCTGGCCCTCCGGCTCGGGGCGGTCCCCCTCCACGTGCCGCTGGCCCGCCTCGTCGAAACGGCGCACCTGGTGGCCGTGCCGCTGGTGGCCGCCTGGTTGCCGGCGGCATTCGCCATCGTCGGCCTCGGCTGGGCACAGCTCGTGCCCGCGCCCGTGGCCGGCGATCTGGCCGGGCCGCGCCTCATCGTGGCGCTCGTGGCGGTCGTGACCATCGTCGCGGCCAGCGCCGTGGTGATCCTCGACGACGATCTCGCCCGCGTCCTCGGCTACGGCCTCGTGGCCGATGGCGGGTTCGTGCTCCTCGCCCTCGCCGCCACCGATCCCGCCGTGTGGCCGGCGGCGCGGACGTGGCTCGTCTGCCTGGCCCTCTCGCGCACGGTCATGGCCCTCGCCATCCTGGGCCTCGAAGGCGCCCACGGGACCCGCCGTGGCCGCGAGCTGCACGGCTGGCTGAGGCGCACGCCGTCGCTGGGGATGGCCCTCGCGATCGCCCTCCTGGTGGGCATCGGGCTGCCCGGGATGCTGCCGTTCGAGGCGCGCCGCACGCTGGCCGTGCTGGCCGTGGGGGAGCCACTCGGCGCGCTCGTCCTGGTCCTCGGCGCCCTGCCGCTGCTGCCGCTGGCGCGCCTGGCCTGGGTCGGCGCCCAGGCGCCCGGGCCGGCCGTGGCCGCCGGCCGGAGCGAGCGACCCGTGATGCCGCCGGCCGACGAGACGGAGCCGCCGACCGCCGGGCTCGCCAGGGCGCGCATGATCGTCCGGCGCGCGGCCCTCGCCTGGCAGCTCGATCAGGTGCCCATCGCCTCGGCCGTGACGGGGCTGCTGGCGCTCGCTGCGCTCGCCGTGGCACTCGGCGTCGGTGGTCTCGCGGAGGCCGCGGCCGGCCCCCTCCCCGGCGCGGGCCCGCTGCCGGGTCTCTAGCCGCTCAGTCCTCCGGGGCGAGCACCCAGCGGTCCACGTCGCGCTCGTAGTCGAGCAGCTCGGCCGGCGTGAACCAGAGAGCCAGCTCCTGCGCCGCCGTGTCGATGCTGTCCGACGCGTGGACGAGATTCTGCGCCGTCTCGAGGGCGAAGTCGCCGCGGATCGTGCCGGGCGCCGCCTCATGGGGGCGGGTCGCGCCGTTGACGGCGCGCACGACGGCCACCGCATTGGGGCCTTCGAGCACGGCCGCCACGAGCGGAGCGGAACTGATGAAGGCGACCAGGCCGCGGAAGAACGGTCGCTCGCTGTGGATCGCGTAGTGGCGCTCGGCGAGGTCGCGGTCGATCAAAACGAGCTTGAGCCCCACGATCTTCAGGCCACGATCCTCGTAGCGCTGCAGGATGCGGCCGACCAGGAGGCGCTGCACGCCATCGGGCTTGACGAGGACCAGGGTACGTTCGTTCACGATTCTCCCTCATCGAGGGCAGCGCCCGCGAGGGCCTGCCGGGATCGCTGGAAGGCGGCGGACGCCTCGATCTCCCGGCCCATGGACCGGAAGGCATCGCCGCGGACGAGATGGAGCGCCGCTGCGGTGGCCCCGGCGCGCTCGCTGCGGGCGAGCGCGCGGTCGGCCAGGGAGAGGACGAGCGGCGCCAGGGCGCCCTCGTCGCGCAGGATGATGCCGAGGCGGAC
>JBGPMJ010000194.1:0-5144 GCA_041486935.1 Candidatus Limnocylindria bacterium
GATGGCCTGCTCGGTCAGCTGCCGCTTGAGGCGGACGAGGTTCGTGCCGGCGCTTTCGGTGACGGGAGAGAAGCTCATGGACTCCTTCGATCGGACGATCGCGGGCGCGCACGGCGCCATGGGGAGGTCGGGTGGAAGCCGATGGGTTGTACCACCGCTACCGACGAAGTGTCAAACGTGGGGCGGCGCTGTAACGTTCCTACCACGTGTGCGTTAGTACCTGTAAGAGTCCGGCGCCGTGAACCCTTGGGCACATCGCCACGGGACCGAGAAGCGGCCGGACGTCGATCCAGCAGGAGGTGCCCCGATGGGCCTCGATCATCCACTTCCTCACGGCCGTTCGAGGCGGTTGACCGGCGCGCTCGCGCTCGCGGCCGCGCTCGTACTGGCCTCGCTCCAGGTGGCCTCGGCCGCCACGCTCAGCCGATCCTGGCAGGCGAAGATCGGCGCCGGCACGGCCACGATCTCCGCTTACACGAGCGGAACCGGCGCGCTCGCACTCAGGCTGAGCGGTCTCAAGGCGTCCACGGGCTACGCCGCCGTCCTCTACCGCGGGACATGCAGCACGGTCGGCGCGAAGCTGCTGACGCTGGCCTCGGTCACGGCCACGAGCGCAGGTGCGGCGATCAAGACGATCGCCCTGACGTCGTCGCAGGTCTCGGCGATCACCGGCGCCACGAGTGGCACGGACACGATCGCCATCCGCGTGGGATCGGGCTCGCTCACGAAGTGCGGGCTGTTCGCTGTCCAGCCGGTCGTGGCCGCCCGGGTCAGCGTGGGCCATCTCGCTTTCGGACTCGCCGCCGACGGGACGTCCGTGTGGACAGCGAACTGGGGCGACGACACGGTGAGCCGGATAAACCCGGCGACGAACACCGTAACGGCAACGATCACGGTGGGTACATCCCCGGACAGCGTCGCAAGCGATGGAACGGCGGTCTGGGTGACGAACTCGGATGACAACACCGTCAGCCGGATCGACCCGGCGACGAACACCGTGACGGCGACGGTGCCCGTCGGGACGGACCCCCGCGGCGTTGCGGTCGGCGGCGGCGCCGTCTGGGTCGCCAACAATGGCGCGAACAGCGTCAGCCGGATCGACCCGGCGACGAACACCGTCACGGCGACGGTGCCCGTCGGGACGAACCCAGGCGGCATCGCCTTCGGCGAAGGTGCGGCCTGGGTCACCAACTGGTTCGACGGAACGGTGTCGCGGATCGATCCGACGTCGAACACGGTGGTCGCAACGATCCCGATCGGGTCCGTGGATTCCGTGGTGGCCGGGGGCGGCTCGGTCTGGGTCTCCGTGTGGGGCCTCCCGTTGCCCGCGAATGGCTCGGTCGCACGGATCGATCCCGCGACCAACGCGGTAACGGCGCAGGTGACGGTCGGCTATAACCCGGCCGGCATGGCCATCGCCGGCGACGCGCTCTATGTCGCGCTATCCGGCGATCCTACGATCGTCCAGGTGCGCGAAGGCTCGGTCACTGCCCGGATAGCGGTCGGCATGAAGTCGTTCCGGTTGGCGGTCGGGAACGGATCGCTCTGGGCGCTCCATCCCCACGCTTCCGGCATCGCCAACTCGGACCTAGGCGCGGGCGGTGTCACCCGGCTGAACATCTGACCCGGCAGGCGGCCGGCACCTTGGCTACCCGGCGCTGCTCCTTGGCGCGCCCGGTACGCTATCCCCACAGTGGAGGGATCGTTGTCGATGATGCGGGCGCACCGCCAGCGCGGCCTGACCATCCTTGCCGCGATCGTCCTGGCGATCGCGGCGGCGGTCGGGCCGTCTGCCGCGATGGTGTCACGGGCGGACCATCCACTCGCGGAACCAGGCGAGAACGTCGCGCGGCGCGATGCCCGGGAGGTTCTCCGCGGCCCGCTGCGAAGGCTCATCTCGGGCAACCTCTCGGCCCAGGAGCGCCGGGCGGCGCTCGAGGGCCTCGTCACGACCGTCGGCGCCTCCGGCGCCGAGATCGCGGTCACCGTCCGGCTCGACGGTGTCGCCGATGCCGGCAGCGTGTCCCGGCTCGCACGGACCGGCGCTCGCGTCGTGAACGTCGGGTCCCGGACCGTGGAGGCCTATGTCGCGCCCGATGCGCTCTCGGCCCTTGCCAGCCTCCCGGAGGTTCGCTCGATCAGGGCCATCCCTCAACGCCGGCCTTCGTACGTGAGCCTCGGCGTGAGCCTGCAAGGCGCCTCGGGCTGGCAGACGGCCGGGATCACCGGGGCGGGCGTGAGGGTCGGCGTCATCGACGCGGGATTCAGCGGGCTGGTCGCTCGTGTGGGGACCGAACTGCCGGCCAACGTCCACGCTCGCTGCTACACCGCCGTCGGCGGTTTCACGGGCGACCTCGCCTCGTGCGAGAACGGAGAGGTACATGGCACGGCCGTGGCAGAAACGGCCGCCGACATGGCTCCCGGGATGGAGCTGTTCATCGCGGACCCGATCTCCACGCTGGACGCGCAGCAGACGGTCGCCTGGATGATCTCGAATGGGGTGCGTGTCATCAACGCGTCCTGGTCGTCGGGAGATCTCTTCGATGGGCCAGGCGATGGGACGTCCCCGTATCCGGACTCGACCTATGCCCTGGTGGACCAGGCCGTGGCCGGCGGGGCGCTCTGGGTGAACTCGGCGGGCAACGAGGGCGACCAGGGATGGACCGGGCGCTGGGCGGACGCCGATGCCGACGGGCTGCTCGAATGGTCCGCGGGTGACGAGCTCGATCGGATCACGCTCGCCGCCGGCGACCAGGTCGCCGTGGCGATCCGCTGGGCAGACCCGTGGGGGGCGTCGTCGAACGACTACGACCTCGAACTGTGGTCCGGCACCTCCCTCGTCGCCTCGAGCACCGACGTCCAGGGGGGCGCCGGCGACCCGTTCGAGTGGATCGAGTACACGGCGCCGTTATCCGGCACCTACGACATCCGCGTACGGAAGGTTTCGGGTACGCCGACCCCTCGCATGCAGCTCCTCGTCTACGGTCCCCAGGGCATCGACCTCAGCTACCGCGTGCCCGCCGGGACGCTGCCCGCGCCAGCCGACAGCGCGAACCCGGGCATGGTGACCGTCGGCGCGGTCAACGTGGCGTCGCCGGGGACCATCGAGCCCTTCAGCTCGCGCGGCCCCACCCTCGACGGCCGGATCAAGCCCGACCTGGTCGCGATCGACTGCGCGCCGACCACGGTGACCGCGTTCTTCTGCGGGACGAGCGAGTCGGCACCGTTCGTCACCGGAGCCGCCGCCCTCCTGATCCAGGCGAACCCGGGCCTCACGCCCGCCCAGCTCGCCGCCCTGCTCAGGTCTCACACGGTCCCCCTCGACAACCCCGTCCCCAACGCGACCTACGGCTGGGGCCGCCTCGACCTCGGATCGGTGCCGATCGATCCGGCCAGCGGCCTGGCGTTCTCGTACCCGCCCACCGGGGCGGTGGCGGGCGCGCCGCTCACCGGTCAGCCGGCGATCAGGATCGTCGACGCCGGCGGGAGCACGGTGTCCGCAGGCGCATCGAGCACGGCGACCATGACACTTGCCCTGGGAACGAACCCGACCGGCGCGACGCTCGCCTGCGACGCCGGTCTCACGAAGGCCGCGGTCGCGGGCATCGCCCACTTCACCGGCTGCTCGATCGACAAGCCCGGCGCCGGGTACACGATCGGGGCATCGATGCCGGACCTGCCGCCGGTCGTATCGGCCCCGTTCGAGATCCTGGCGGAAGGCTCGTCGGTGCCGCTGACGATCTCTTCGAGTGCGGGCACCATCACCTGGCCGGCGGGCATCACCCTCGCGGGCCAGTTCTCGTCGACCCCGGCGAGCTCCGGGCGCTCGATCGAGTTCCAGACGTCGCTCGACGGGACCAGTTGGACCCCCATCGGGTCGGGGACGACCGATACGGCGGGCCTGGCCGGGCTGTCGAACCAGCCGACGACGAGCGTCTGGTGCCGGGCGTTCTACGCTGGTGCGCCGGACCTTCCGGCCGCGACGAGCTACCCGATCGCCGTGACGGTTCGCCAGAAGCTCACGCTCACCGCGTCGGTCCCACCGCCGCGGTCGATCGCCGTCGGACGGACCGTCACGTTCACCTCGATGGTCAAGCCTCCGCCGGGGGACCTCCCGCGGGCAACGGTGACCTTCGTCGTCTATCGGCGGGTGGGAACCACCTGGGTCCTCTTCCGGCGCGTGGACGTCGTCGCCGATGCCGCCGGCCGGGCGCGCTTCAGCTGGCCCTTCTCGAGGGCCGGCTCCTGGTACGTTCGCGCGATGGCGAAAGCGACCCTGTACGTGGCGGCGAGTGCCTGGAGCCCGGTCGCCCGCTACGACGTGAGGTAGGCCGCCGGACGCGCTCCGACCCGTTGGGGCCGGTTCCGCTACCGCACGAGCAGGTTCCAGGCCACCACGCCGCCCAGGGCGAGCGCGAGCACGAGGTACTCCCACAGCCAGCCCGCCGACCGCCGCTCAGCGCCCGGCGCCGCCCGGTACGCGCTCCAGAGGTAGAAGATGCCGGCCAGGATGGCCGGCCCCAGCAGCCGCGGCAGGGCCAGGGCGCGCAGGAGCGACGCCCCGACGCCGGTGACGACGGCGAAGGTGCCGGCCGCCCAGGCAGCCTCGATGAGGTCGGGGGCACGCACGGCGGCGAGACGGTAGCCGAGCAGGAAGGCGACGACGCCGTCGGCGACCGCGAGCAGCAGAAGGCTTCCCCGGTCGATCGCCGCCGGCTCGGTGGTCCCCGGCAGCGGCGCCGCCAGGCCCGCGTAGATCGCGCCGGCGACGCTCGCGAAGCCGAGGAAGGCGAGGAGCACGACGACCGGCACCAGCTGCCGTTCGCGCCGCGCCCGCGCGTCGTCGGCCGGACCCATCAGCCGCGCCTCCAGGAGCAGCGTCGCGACCAGCAACAGGCCGCCGCCCACCAGGATGGCCACCAGGGCCGGGCCGACGCCGACCAGATGGGCCATCCCGTCGAGCGCCATGGCCGCCACGGCGGGCGTCCCCAGCGACTCGACCGGCACGCCGCGCGAGTCGACATCGGCGAGGAAGTGGAAGGTGCCGAAGGCGGCCGCCGCCCCGACGATCAGCGCGCCGAGCCAGACGGCCGGTCCCTCCAGCAGCGAGGCGACGGCGGCCAGGACCACGAGGAGCACGGTGA
>JBGPMJ010000195.1:0-5125 GCA_041486935.1 Candidatus Limnocylindria bacterium
CACCGACTCCGGGGCGCTCCGCGCCGGCCACTTCGCGCTCAAGAGCGGCCGCCACGGGGACCGCTACGTGGAGAAGTTCCAGGTGCTCCAGTTCCCCCACGCGGTGAGCGAGCTGTGTGCGGCCTTCGCCGACCGGGTGCGTGGTCCGGACGGGCGCCCGCTGGTCGATCTCGTGGTGGGCCCGACCACGGGCGGCGTCATCCTCGCCTTCGAGACGGCCCGCCAGCTCGGTCTGCGCGGCATCTTCGCCGAGGAGGTGAAGGACGCCTCCGGGGCGGCCCGGCGCGAGTTCCGGCGCGGCTTCCGGCTCGACCCCGGCTCGCGCGTGCTCCTGGTGGACGACATCCTCACCACCGGCGACTCGCTGCTCGCGATGCTGCCGCCGATCGAGGCGGCCGGCGCCGAGCTCGTGCTCGCCGCGGTGATCGTGGATCGCTCCGGCGGGACGACCCACGTCACGTCGCCGGTGACCGGCCGCCGGTACCCGGTCGAGGCGCTCTGGTCGCTCGACCTGCCCACGCACGAGTCGGGCGCCGCCACCTGCCCCGGCTGCGCCGCCGGCCTCGCCCTCGAGGCCCCGGGCTCCAGCGGGACGAAGGCTCCCTGAGCCCGGGGGTTCCGCGCCAGCCCTCGGCTCAGCTGCCGACGAGCGCGTCGAGCACCTCGCGCAGCTCGTCGGGGCCCACGGCGCCCTCGAACTTGGCGACCAGCTTCCCATCCGCCCCAACGACGAAGACCCACGGCTCGGTCGGCAGGCCCCACTCGGCGACGGCGGGCACGATCTGGAAGCCGCCGCTGGCGTCGTACTCCGGCTGGAGTCCGCCGTCCACCTGCTTCAGCTTGTATGGCTCAACGTGGATGAAGTCGACGCGGTCCTTGTAGGGCGCGGCGATCCCCTTGACGTTCTCGAGCGTGGGGCCGCAGGCCTGGCTCGAGCAGAAGAGCGGCGTGGCGAAGACGAGCACGAAGGGGCGGCCCGCGGCCAGCGCGTCATTCACCGAGGTCCGGTAGAAGTCGGGGTCGGGGTGGGCGTCGGTCGAGATGGCGGCGATCTGGTCGGAGGTGCCGGCGGTGAGTGTGTCCGAGGCGGGCACCTTCGACCCCAGGGCAGGCGTCGTGCCCGAATCGCGCACGTCGAAGCGCGCCCGCACCGTCAGCTCGGGCTGGCCGGCCTTCGCGGCGGCGATCTCCACGCCCCACGGCCCGGCGCGCGTGAACGTGACCGCGACGTGGTAGAGGCCGACTTTGTCGGGCACTGTCCAGATGAATGAGCCCGCCCCTTCGACCGCCGGCTTCACCGGGTCCGCCTCGAGGTCGTAGAAGCGCACGGTGGTGGCCAGGTCGGGGGCGGCGATGAGCGCGTTCTTCGTGTCGGTCAGCGAGAACAGGAAGCGGTTGGGACCGGACACCAGCTCCGAGCTGACGATGAGCGGCACCATCGAGGCATCCGGATCGGGCCCGATCGGCCAGCCGGGATAGCCGGCAGCACTCGGACCGACGGTCGGCGCCGGTGCGACGCCCGGCCCACAGCCGACCAGCACGACGAGGAGCAGGAGAAGAGGGACGCGGCGAGGTCGCATGGGCGCTGACGATAGCGGGTGCGGATGCATCGCGCCTTCGCGGCGGTAGAATCGTCGGCCCATGACCCGCTTCCAGAAGCTCGCCCTCGTCACCGCCGCGGCCACCTACCTGCTGGTCGTGTGGGGAGCGGTCGTGCGGGTCACGGAGTCGGGCCTCGGCTGTCCCGACTGGCCGCTGTGCTACGGGCAGTGGCTGCCGCCGCTCGACGACCTGCAGGCCTGGATAGAGTGGATCCACCGGACCTGGGCCGCGGTCGTCGGTCTGCTCGTCCTCGCCGTGGTCGTGGTCGCCGGGATGCGCTACCGCCGTCGCTCGGTCGTCGTCCCGGCCGTCCTGGCCCTCGTCTTCACCGGCTTCCAGGCCTACCTCGGCAAGATCACGGTGGAGACCGGCAACTCGGGCGAGTCGGTCACGGCGCACCTGGCGATGGCGATGGTCGTGCTCGCCTCGCTCGTCTACATCGCGGTCCGCGTGCGCTACCCGGCGACGCTGCCTGCCCGGGGCGCAACGCAACGCTTCACGCTGCTGGCCACGTTCGCGGCACTCGCCGTCTACGGGCTGCTCCTCTTCGGCTCACAGGTCACGGCGACCCGGGCCGCCCTCGTCTTCGGCGACGCCTGGCCCCTCTTCCCCGGCGGCGCGCTGCTGCCGGCATTCGACGCCGACCCGGCCATCGCCGCCCTCCAGATGTCACACCTCCTGCATCGCGTCGTGGCCGCCGTGGTGGGCGTCATCGTGCTGCTCACCGGCTGGATCGCCTGGCGGCGCTGGGGGAGCGGCGCGTGGGGTCCGCTGGCCGCGCGACCGACCCTGCTCGCCCTGACCGGCACCGCCGCCGCGCTCTTCGCCGTGCAGGTCGTCGTCGGCGCGGCGCAGATCCTCACCACGCTGGCGGCCTGGTCGGTGGCCCTCCACCTCGCGCTCGGCGCGGCCATCTGGGCGCTGCTGGTGGCGGCCGCAGTCTACGCGTACTGCGAGGCACGGATGCCGGCCGCCGTCCCACAGATGGCGCCCGGCGCGCCCCGCGGTGGTGGCGGCTCGGAGGCCGGCCATGGGGCCGCATCGGTCTCGCGTGCCCAGAAGGTGCGCGCCTACGTGGCGCTCACGAAGCCGCGCATCATCGAGCTGCTGCTGGTCACCACCGTGCCCGCCATGGTCCTCGCCGCACGCGGCATCCCGCCCCTCGCGCTCGTGTTCTGGACGCTCCTCGGGGGGACGCTGGCGGCCGGCGCAGCGAACGCCGTCAACCAGGTCCTCGACCGGGACATCGACCTGATCATGGCACGGACGAGACGACGGCCCCTGCCGGCGCATGCCATCGAGCCCGAGGATGCGCTGGTCTTCGGCCTTGCCCTGGGCGTCCTCGCCTTCGCCGAGCTGGCCTTCCTGGTCAACCTCCTGGCCGCCTTCCTGACCCTGCTGGCGATGGCCTTCTACGTCGTCGTCTACACGCTGCTCATGAAGCGCAGCACACCCCAGAACATCGTCATCGGCGGGCTGGCCGGGGCGCTGCCGCCGCTCATCGGCTGGGCCGCCGTGACCGGCACGATCCCGCTTCCGGCGATCGTCCTGGTCGGCATCGTCTTCTACTGGACGCCGCCGCACTTCTGGGCGCTCTCGCTGCGCCTGGCCGGCGACTACGGCGCGGCGGGCGTGCCGATGCTCCCGGTGGTGCGCGGCGTACCGGAGACGACCAAGCAGATCGCCCTCTACTCGTTCCTCATGGTCGCCCTGTCCCTGGCGCTTTTCGCCGTCGCGCCCATGGGCCTCCTGTATCTCGCCGGCGCCGTCGTCCTGGGCGGGGCGTTCCTGGTGCAGGCGCTGCGCATGTGGCGCGAGGGCACCGACGCCCGCGCCGTGCGCCTCTACAGGTTCTCGACGACCTACCTCGCGGCCCTCTTCGCGCTCATCGTCGTGGACGTGCTGGTACCGATCACGCTGTAGAGGTCAGGCGCGCTCGCGAGCGTCGCGCACCGAACGTTCGCGGTCCAGCCGTTCGTCGTGGAGGCGGCCCTTCTCCTCCTCGGCGCGGAGCCAGGCCACGGTCAGGAAGAGCAGCGGCACGAGGAAGAGCAGGTCGCCCACCGCCCACATGATGCCGCCGGCCAGCTGCTGGTCCTCCAGCGCCGTCGGGCCCCAGGCGCGCGTCAGCGTCGCGTAGTGGGCGAAAAGGACGGCGGGCGCGGAGAAGATGGCCAGGCCGAGGAAGGAGTTCTGGGGCATCCCCAGCAGCACGTACCCGAAGCGGGTCCCGAAGCCCATCCGGTGCGGGCTCGGGTCGGCCCCGATGACCGGCCACCAGAACATGACCGCGGCCGACAGGAAGAGCGCATGCTCGAGGGCGTGCACGCCGTCGTCCTCGAGGGCGGCGTCGAAGAGGGGGCTGAAGTGGGCGGCCCACATGACGCCGGCGAAGAACGTCCAGCCGATCACCGGGTGCGCCAGCAGGCGCAGCGGCGCGGACTCGAGGATCGGCATCACCCGGCGCGTGCGCGAGCCGCGCGGCACGGCGCGCAGCAGGAGCGTGACCGGTGCCCCGAGCACGAGCAGCGGGGCGGCCACCATCGTCAAGAGGATGTGCTGGACCATGTGCACGCTGAAGAGCTGCCCGGCGTAGACGTCGAGGAAGGAGAAGAGCGCCACCGCGACCACCAGCAGCCCGGCCAGCCAGGCCGCCGTGCGCCGGCGCGGCACGGGGTTCAGGCGGTGTGCCCGATCCACCCGACGCACCGCGACGAGGTAGACCGCCGCCGCGGCCAGGATCCCCAGGAACGCCAGGGGCTCGACTGTCCAGCTGGTCAGGGCCGAGAGGGTCGTGAGTTCGTCGGCGCCCACGCCGTGGGCCCGGACCGCCCCGGGCGACACGCCCAGGAGGGCGGCGGCCAGGGTCGCTGCTGCTGCGGACGTGGCGACGCGGCCGACGTGGACGGGCATCAGCCCGTATGATAGGCGCCTGCATGCCCACCTCCGCCCGGGGCGACAACGCCCCTCGTCCTAGGGGAGATAGCCGCGCGTGATTCGCGCCCCTCACCGCGCCCGGCAGTCGCTGAAGGTCGTCGCCGCCGCCTCGCTCGTGGCCCTGCTGGCTGGCGCCTGCCAGGCGGACAGCGCCGGCATCTTCCCGCCCAGCCCCGTCACGGAGCAGGGCGTCCTGACGCAGGACCTCTACCGCTTCGTCTTCGCCATCGCCACGGCCATCTTCCTCCTCGTCGAGGGGCTCATCGTGTGGGCCGTCCTGCGCTACCGCCGCCGTGACGACCGGCTGCCGGTCCAGACGCACGGCAACCTCATCGCCGAGGCGGCATGGACCGTCATCCCAGCCCTGATCGTGATCGTCCTTTTCGTCATGTCGATGCAGGCCCAGGGCAAGATCGAGGCCAAGAGCGCCGCTCCGGACGTCGTGGTCGACGTCGTCGGCTTCCAGTGGCAGTGGACCATCGGCTACGGCTGCCCGGACTCATACGACAGCGCGACCAATGTGCAGCCCGGCCAGGACTGCGACTTCGCGCTCACCGGCGCGGGCAAGCAGGGCCCCGACCTGCAC
>JBGPMJ010000196.1:0-5102 GCA_041486935.1 Candidatus Limnocylindria bacterium
AGCACGCCGGTCGTGCCCAGGTCGGGCTCCTTGAGGACGAGCGCGACGACCGGCCCGGCGATGAGCAGGAAGGGCAGCGTACCGTGCAGGACGCTGGAGATGCGCACGCCCCGGCTGGCCATCCAGTGGGCCAGGTAGACGACCAGGGCGAGCTTGGCGAACTCGGCCGGGTGGATGGCCGGCAGCGGCCCGAGCTTCAGCCAGCGCGCCGAGCCGCCCACCACGGTGCCCACGCTGGGCACCAGCACCAGCGCCAGCAGCGCCAGGGCGGCGATGAAGAGGGGCAGCGACACGAGGCGCCAGAAGCGATAGTCGATGTGCATCGCCGCGACCATGGCCCCGATGCCCAGGATCGCCCAGACGAGCTGCGGCCCGACGTCAGCGAAACTGTCGTCCTGGGTCACGTAGGCCCGGATGCCCGAACTCGAGTAGACCATCAGGATGCCGATGGCGGTCAGCGCGACGACAGCCACGAGGATCGCGTAGTCGGGGGCGTGGCGCTCACGCTCCAGCGCCACGGTGCGCGAGCGGTCGCGCGCGCCCGGCCGTCCGGCGACGCGCGGGGCCTCCTCGACGCGGCCCCGACCGGCGCGGCCGCGAGCACCGGGCGCGGGCACGGCGATGGGCGGGTTCCTCACGATCGGCTTCTCCCGGCGATGAGGGCGTGGACGGCCGCCTTGAAGGCGCGGCCGCGAGCGGCGTAGTCGCTGAACATGTCGAAGCTGGCGGCGGCGGGGCTCAGCATCACGGTGGCGGTGCTGCCGGCCGGCGCCGAGGCCAGCTCCGAGCGCGCGATCGCGTCGGCCCGCTCGACCGCGGCCGCCAGGCTGGGCGCCCGTTCGAGGCGGGCGTGGCCGGCCGCGGCGAAGACGGCTTCGAACTCCGGCGCGCTCTCGCCGATGAGAACCACGGCACTGGCCCGCCGCACGGCCACGCGGGCCAGCTCGTCGATGGGCACGCCCTTGGCGCGCCCGCCGGCGATGAGCACGAGTGGCGCGGGGTAGCTGCGCAGGGCGGCGATGACCGCATCCGGTTGCGTCCCCTGGGAATCGTTCACGTAGCGCACGCCGTTCTCCTCGGCCACCAGCTCCAGGCGGTGCTCGACCCCCTCGAAGGCCGCCACGGCCCGGCGGATGCCGTCGGGCGCGATGCCGAAGAGCAGTCCCACGGTCACGGCGGCCAGCACGTTGCTCACGTTGTGCTCACCCGGGAGGGCCACCTCCTCGAGCGGCATGACCCGGCCACCCGGACCGGTCGCGGCCGGCCCGCCGCCGGCCAGGGTCAGGCGCTGCACGCCCGCCGCCACGATCCAGCCACCCACGACGCCGACACCGCCCGGCAGCGGCACGTCGCGCCGGTAGAGCGTCACGGGCGCGGTGCCGAGCCCTGCGTACGCGGCACTCACGGGATCCTCGGCATCGAGGACGAGGGCACCCTCCGGGTCCACCAGCTCGGCCAGACGGCGCTTCACGGCGCGGTACGCGTGGACGCTGCCGTGGCGGTCGAGGTGGTCCTGCGTGACGTGGGTATAGACGGCGACCGTGGTGCCACGCGAGAGCGTCGGCAGCTGCAGGTCCGAGAGCTCGAGCACGACGCGGTGATGCGGCGTCAGGTCCGGCAGGCGTTCCACGAGCGGGATGCCGATGTTGCCGCCCAGCACGACCGGCGCGGCGCCCGCGGCCAGGATCGCCGCGCTGAGCGCGGCCGTCGTCGTCTTGCCCTTGGTACCGGTGATGCCGACGGTCGGCGCGCGGCAGAGGCGGAGGAAGAGGTCCGGCTCGCTGATGACCGGCACGCGGCCCTCGGCCTCCACGGCGCCGAGCGCGGCGCGCAGGCGCGGCTCGGTCGTCGGGTAGCGACTGCTCACGCTGGGCGACGTCGCGATCATCGCCTCGTCGCGCAGGGCGGCGACGGGGTCCTGCTCCGGCCCGAGGAGGAGCCGCACGTCCCGGCCGCCGAGGGCGGCGATCGCCTCGCCCAGGTCGGCCGCGGGGCGCACGTCGTAGACGGTGACGCGAGCGCCCCGGTCGGCCAGGAAACGGGCCAGGGCGATGCCGCTGCGCGCAAGCCCGAGGACCGCGACCGGGCGGTCGCGGAAGGCGTCGAGGGTGAGGGCGGCGGCGTCGAGCGGCTCGACCATCGAACCGGCCGCGCTCATGCCAGCCGGTCCACGGTGGCCAGGAAGAGCACCACGCCGAGCATGGCGGCCAGCAGGCCGACGATCCAGAAGCGCATGGTGATCTTCTCCTCGTCCCAGCCGCCCAGCTCGAAGTGATGATGCATCGGGCTCATGCGGAACAGGCGGCGGCCGCCGGTGACGCGATAGAAGGCGATCTGCAGGATGACCGAGGCCGTCTCGGCCACGAAGATGATGCCGATCAGAGGCAGGATGAGGATCTGGCCGGCGATGAGCGCGGTTACGGCCAGCGTGGCCCCCAGGGCGAGCGACCCCGAGTCGCCCATGAAGACCTGCGCGGGGTGCACGTTGAACCAGAGGAAGCCCAGCAGGGCGCCGATGATCAGCGCACACAGGACGGCCAGGTTCGGCTGCGCGAGGGGCACGTTGAGGGCGGCGATGATCAGGTAGGCCACGAAGGCGAAGATGAGCGTGCCGCCGGCCAACCCGTCCAGCCCGTCCGTGATGTTGACGCCGTTGCTCGCGGCGATGATGGCGAAGGCCGCGAAGGCGACGTAGGCGAACGGCTCGATCTGCACCGCGCCGATGAACGGTACGGCAACCGCGTCGATGGCGTAGGTGCGCTGGATCTGCTGCGCGGCGAAGATGGCCACCACGGTCAGCCACAGCATCTTCTGGCGGCCGCGGATGCCGTCGCCGGTCTTGGCGTTGAGGTAGTCGTCCGCGGCGCCCAGGAGGCCGACCAGGCCGAGCGCCGCAAGGGGCGCGAAGGTCGAGGCGTCGACCAGGTCGAGGGCCAGCGCCAGACCGATGACGACGGCGATGATGAGGAGGCCGCCCATGGTGGGCGTGCCCTCCTTCGTGTAGTGCGCCTCTGGTCCCTCGATGCGGATGCGCTTGCCGAAGCCGAGCCGGCGCAGCACACTCAGGTAGGGGCGCATGAGCAGGACGACGAGGGCGAAGGCCAGGAGGATGCCCTGCACGACGAGGACGTTCACGCGCGAGCACCGTCCGCGGACCGGCCGATGGCCACCAGACGATCCACGAGCCGGTCGAGGGCGACGCCCCGCGAGCCCTTGACGAGCACGACGTCGCCGGGGGCCAGGAGCGGGAGGAGCGCCCGCAGCGCCGCGTCGGCGTCTGCCGTCTCGAGCACCGCTGTCGGCGCCAGGCCGGCCGCGCGCGCGCCGGCCGCGATGCCCCGGCCACCCCGACCGACGGCGACGAGGAGCATCGCCACGCCGGCGGCCTGTGCGCCGACGGCGCGATGGGCCGCCTTCGTGTCCTGGCCCAGCTCGAGCATCTCGCCCAGGACCGCCACGCGCCGGCCGGGCAGCGTGGCCAGCAGGTCAAGCGCCGCGGCCATCGTCTCCGGCCCGGCGTTGTAGCTGTCGTCGAGGACCCGCCACGGTCCCGCGTCGAGCAGCGACGTCCGGTGCGGCGCGCCGAAGCCGCGGCCCAGCGCAGCGGCGATGGCCTCGGGGGTCATGCCCACGGCGAGCCCGACCGCTGCCGCGGCCAGCGCGTTGTGCACCGCGAGCCGCCCCAGGGCCGGGGTCCGCACGGGGGTGCGCTGGGTACGGGTGCGGAGGACGAAGCGCATCCCCTCCCCGCCCAGCGACTCGACGGCCTCGGCGGCCACGTCCGCGTCCTCCCCGAAGCCGTAGGTCGTCACCATGGCGCCGGTGCGGGCGGACATACGCCGCACGGCCGGGTCATCGGCGTTGAGGATCGCCGCGCCGTCGCGAGGCAGCACCTCGACCAGCCGGCCCTTCTCGGACTCGATGGTCGCCAGCGAGCCGGCACGCTCGAGGTGGATGCCGCTCACCGCCGTGACCACACCGATGCGTGGGCGGGCGAGCGTCGCCAGCGTGGCGATGTCGCCCTCGACGTACATGCCCATCTCGAGCACGACCGCCTGGTGCTCGGGACCCAGACGCAGAAGGGTGAGCGGGAGTCCGATCTCGTTGTTCTCGTTGCCCTCGCTCTTGAGCGTCGGGCGGTCCGCTGCAAGGACGACCGCGACCGCCTCTTTCGTGGATGTCTTGGCGTAGGAGCCCGTGACGCCGACAACGAGTGGCGAGAAGCGCGCACGCCACGCCGCGGCCAGCGCGTGCAAGGCGGCCAGCCCGGCCGCCACCTGCACGACGGTCACGTCGCCGAGAGCGTCGAGCGCCGCCGCATCGAGCGGCTCGCTGACGACGAGCGCGGCGGCACCCGCGGCGGCGGCCTGGGCAAGGAAGCGATGGCCGTCGGTGCGCTCGCCGGGGAGGGCGAAGAAGACGTTGCCGGGGCTGACCCGTCGCGAGTCCACGGCTGCGCCGCGGATCGGCCGGGCGGAGGGCCGCAGCAGCGTCCCACCCACCGCCGCGGCCAGCTCGCGCGCATCGAGCGCGGGCCCCCCCGGCGCGATGGGCGGCGGGCTCGGCGCGTCATTCACGATCGTGGGCCATTCTCGCACGGCCGCTTCAACGCCCCAGGCCATCGCGGCGCGGCGCCTCGGCCGGCGGGATACCAAGGACGTCGATGGTGTCGAGTGCGATGCGCCGGAATAGCTCGTAAGACGTGATGCTGAGCTCGAGCACGCCCTGCCGGATGACCTTCGGCCGTGCCTGGCCGATGCGCACGGCGATGACCGCGTCCGGCCCGTCCTGCCCGACGAAGCCGATGAAGCTGAAGTTGTATGTCAGGGGCACCCAGTGCTGGCGCTCGCCATCCCAGATCTGGGCCGTGCCGGTCTTGCCGCCCACGGCGTAGCCGGGGATGAGCGTGCCCTCGGCGTACCACGGGACGCTGGTCACGACGTGCGTCATGAGGTCGGTCAGCTCGGCCGACAGCTGGGCGTCGATGACCGGCTCGGCCGGCGGCCGCTCGAGGCGCTCTCCGCCGATGACGTCCACGAGGTGCGGAGTCACCCGATAGCCACCGTTGACCATGGTCGAGAAGGACGTGGCCAGCTGCAGCT
>JBGPMJ010000197.1:0-4992 GCA_041486935.1 Candidatus Limnocylindria bacterium
ACCCGTTTCTCAGCTCTTGCTCAAGGGGCTCTCCGCAGCGGGCCATCCTTCGGAACGCGGCCGTCGGGCCGGGGACCTCGGCGGGCTCGGGCCCAGTTCTCATCCCTGGCTCAGCCCGTCCACGTATCCGCCTCATCTCGGCTCCCGATGATGCGGTCCGCTGAGGAGCAACGAGCTCGCTTGAGCGGAGGCTTTGAAAGAATGCACCTCCACAGTCCTGCTTCCGAGTCGCGCCCGGCGACCGGCGGACCAGATGGCCCGCAGTCGGACGACGCCGGGGGGCCTCAGCCGTCCCACTCGATGTGGTGGATGGTCGCGTGCTGCGCGCCGATGGTCCTCATCGCGCTTGCGATCCTCTTGGGCGTGTTCGGGTCCCGCTAGGCCTCGATTGACGAAAGGATCGAACCGATGTCGCACACAGCCGGCCAACAGCGTGGTGGCCTCGGCCCGATCGAACGTGCCGTCCGGATCGTCGGCGGAGGATTACTCGCGATCATCGGCCTGAACCTCTGGCTCACGTCCGGCGGGTTGATTGCATGGGCCTGGTTCGGCGCCGCACTCCTAGGCCTCGACTTCGTCGTGACCGGGGTGCGGGGCTACTGCCCGCTCTATGCCCGCTTTGGCATCGGCCGACCGCACGTGATAACCCGTGCGTAGGCGGCGGGGGCCAGCAATTCCAATTGAGCAGGAAATCGGCCAGTGGATGACTACGCCTACGGGCTCTGGTTCCTGGTCCTGATCAACGCCGCCATCTTCATCCTCTTCGCGGTCAGCTTCTTTCACCCCAGGACCAAGCGTGACTGGAGGGCGATGGGCGCCTTCTCGGCCTTTATCGTGGCGCTCTTCACCGAGATGTACGGCTTTCCGCTCACGATCTACCTGCTCTCGGGCTGGCTCGGAAGTCGGTTCGCGGCTCTCAGCCTGACCCACAGCGGGGGCCATCTCTGGAACGACCTCATCGGCTGGACGGGCGATCCCCACCTCAGCCCGTTCCACCTCGCCAGCTACGTCCTCATCGGGGCCGGCTTCTGGGTGATCACCTCGGCCTGGCGGATGCTCCGGGAGGCGCAGCGGAGCGGGCGGCTGGCGGTCAGCGGCCCCTATGCCCGGCTCCGGCATCCGCAGTACGCCGGCTTCCTGCTGATCATGCTCGGCTTCCTGCTCCAATGGCCGACGTTGGCGACGCTCGCCATGTTCCCGGTGCTCGTTCTGGTCTACCGGAGGCTGGCGATCGGTGAGGAGAGAGAGGTCCGTCAGCACTTCGGCGCCGAGTGGGACGCCTACGCCGCCCGCACCCCCCGTTTCCTGCCCCACTTTGGCCGCCCATCAGCGATCGCGCCCAGCTGAACGCCGTCTGGCGGCTATCCCTTGGCACGCTTCGGCTTTTCCTGAGCGGGGACGCCCCGCGCGCGGTGCTTTACCGAATCGAAACCGGTATCGGTCGCTCGCCCAGGTCGCCCACGGGTTGACCAGTCCCGCCGCCGGAGGAGGCGGCCTGGGTTCGGGAGGTTATCCGTCCGCAGACGGCGACACTCCGAGCATGCCACGGATCGCCTCCCGTGACAGAGATCCCGACGGCCGAGAACAGGACGCCAACGCCGACCGTATCGGCGCCCAGATTCATCGTCGGCGGTCCGCCGGGTCGTCGCTCGCCTCGGTCCCGAGGACCAGACACGACGTGAGTCGGTCGGCGTTGTCGCGCACGATCGCCTCGCCGAGGCGGAGGATCTCGCGCACGCGCTCGTCCACGAGCCGGTAGCGGTTGTATCGCCCCTCCACGTGCGCCTCGACGTAGCCGCACCAGCGCAGGCAGGAGAGATGACTCGAGACCCGGCCCTGGGCGAGGCCGATCGCCTCGACGAGATCGGTCACGGTGCGGGGTCGCTCGGCGAGGAGCTCGAGGATCCGCACACGAGTCGGGTCGGAAAGTCCCTGGAAGAAGGTCGCGAGGACCTCCGGACGGTCGAGTTCGTCGGCCCGTCGGGCCGCGACCGGCAGGTTGCTCGTCATCTGGATCTCTCCTCGGCGTCCGACTCTCCGGCGCTCATTCGGCGCAGCACGAGAGCTTCGTGACGTCCCGGCTGAAGGCCTGGGCGCCGATCTTGAGCGCCTCGCTCATCGTCGGATAGACGTGGATGAGGTCGATGAAATCGGCCAGCGTCGCCTTGAAGTGCATCGCCATGGCCGCCTCGTGGATGATCTCCGGCGCCGATTCGCCGATGACGTGGACCCCGAGCACCCGCTCGTCGATCGAGGAGGCGATGAACTTCACGAAGCCGGTCGTCTTGTGGACCGCACCCGCCCGCGGGACGTACGCGAGCGGGGTCGTCGTCGCGACCGCCGGGTAGTGGCGGGCGCGGACCTGGTCCTCGGTCTCGCCGACGACCGCGATGGGCGGGTCGGTGAAGATCGCTCGGGGGATGACGGTCCCATCGAACCGCCGCCTCGCGTCGGCGAAGGCGTTCTCGGCGACGATCCGGCCCTGCCGCGCGCCGACGGGCGTGGCCATCTGCGAGCCGTGCTGGCGGCCGATGATGTCGCCCGCCGCCCAGACGTGCGGCTGGCTCGTACGCAGCTCAGCGTCGACCACGACGAACCCATCGGCAAGCGTCACGCCGGCTCGGTCGAGCCCGAGCGTCTCGGTGTTCGGCGTGCGGCCCGTGGCCACGAGCAAGCGCTCTGCCCGAACGATCCGGCCGGCGCCCGGGAGCTCGACCGCGAGCGCGACCCCGCGCTCGTCACCGCTGACGCGCTCGACCCGGACCCCGCCGAGGACGGCGATCCCCTCGGCGGCGAAGGCCTCGCCGAGGGTCCGCCCCAGGTCGGGTTCGTAGCCCGAGAGGAGCCCCGAGCGAGCGATCATCGTCACCCGGCTGCCGAGCCGGCTGAACATCTGGGCGAGCTCGACCGCGACGTAGCCGCCGCCGAGGACGACGAGCGACTCGGGCAGCTCGGTGAGCCGGCCGGCCTCGTCCGCGTCGAGCAGGTCGCTGGTCAGGTAGGGGACCGTATCGAGGCCCGGGATGGGCGGGATCGTCGGGCGGCTGCCGGTGGCGACGAGGACGCGGTCGACCGCCACCCGGCGCTCGCCCACGAGGACGGTGTGCGGATCGGCGAACGTCGCGTCCCCGTCGATCAGCTCGAGGTCGGTCAGGCCGTCCGCCACGCTGGCATACTTCTTCGCCCGGTACTCGCGCACGACGCCGTCCTTCTGGGCGATGAGCGCCGCGAAGTCGACCCCGACTGTGGCGGCCGTGAGCCCGCCGTACCGCGGGTGCGCGGCCTCATGGACGATCCGGGCGGCCTCGATGAGGTTCTTGGACGGCAGGCAGCCGCGGTTCGCGCACGTCCCGCCGAGCGTCCGGCGCTCGATCATCCCGACGCGAGCCCCGAGCTCGGATGCCTTGATCGCGGCGGCGAACGCCGTGGACCCCGACCCCAGGATCAGGAGGTCGAACGAATCAGCCATCCGAAACGGGGTGGCGGCGGCGCTCGAACCCGTTGTACTGGCCGCTCGCCCGGACGGCCGCGGCCAGGGCGGCGGCGGGCACGTCGGGGTTCGCCTCGACGACCGCGCTGCGCGACTCGAGATCGACGGTGGCGCGCTCGACTCCGGGCACCGACTCGAGCGCACCGGTGACATGGACGACGCAGTCGTCGCAGGTCATTCCCCCGACCCCCAGGTCGATGAAGGTGATCGGTCGGGTCATCTGTAGATGCTCCATATGGTTCGGCAACTTCGTGTATGTATCGGATATATCGTATCTGTCATCGGCTGTCAACCGCCGCCCCCGAGGTTGTCCCCCATCAGGCTTCGACGTCACTCGTTGGCGCTGTGAAGCCGGTCTGTCTTCAAGAAATCGGAGATGGCCAAAGCAACAGCGACGACGGGTCCGGCCCCCGCGGTCCGGCGTTTCGAAGAGACCGAACCCGACTGAGAACACCCAGGCGTGGTCGGGGTCGGGGCGTCTTCAGAGCGTCAGTAGAAGCCCTAGGCTCATGGCCACGACGGCGACCGCGAGACCGGCCTTCACCCACGGGCTGTTCGCCCGGTTCCAGCGACCCAGCCGGCCCAGGACGCGCCGGTCGCTGACCGCCAGCAGGAGCGCGACGAGCGGCGCGATGTAGGCGAGGTTGTAGAACGCCAGGAGCGCCAGGCCGGTGACGCCACCGCCCGATGCGTGCAGGACGGCGACGATGTCGAGGTAGATGGCGCCCGAGCAGGGCACCGTGCAGATCCCGACCAGGACGCCGGCGATGAGCATCCCCGCCAGCCCGCCGCGCTCCATCGCCCGGTGCATCCAGCCGTGGGTCGCCTGCGGGGCCGCCATCGACGGCCCCCAGCCGGGAAGGAAGACGTCCTTGAGCATCCAGACGGCCATGACCAGCGCGAGGATCGCCGCGACCCGCGTCACGAGGTGATCGCGTCCCAGCCAGCCGAGGAAGCTCAACAGCCCGAGACCGATGATGAAGTACGTGATGAAGACCGCGCCGACGTAGATGGAGCCCGCGCCGAGGAGCCGGCGCCGCGCCTCGAGGGTCGGACGGCCGTCGGAGGTGACGGCGTTGACCAGCGCGAGCGTGTAGGTCGCGAAGAGGACGAGCAGGGCGAACGCGCAGGGGTTCAGGCCGTCGGCGAACCCGGACACCAGCACGACCGGCACGGTCAGGCCGCCGAACGCGGCGCCATCGAAGGGGATCGCGACGATCGTCGCCGTCGCCACGAGCGCCACGGTCGCGAGCCCCGCTACGAGGAAAAGGGCGGGTCGCGGCAGACCGAACAGGAGGGGCGAGGCCGTGATGGGCCGAGCAGCCCGCCCCGCATCGACCGGGGAGGGCGCCGGGTCGTGGCAGGGAGGATCCTTCTCCGTCATCCCTACGCCTCGACGTGGAGCGTGCCGTGCATCGTGGGCGAGGCCTTACCGCCGCAGCAGGTATCGCACCAGAAGTCGTAGTCGCCGGGCGTGGCCGGGGCCGTGAACGTGAACTGCT
>JBGPMJ010000198.1:0-4987 GCA_041486935.1 Candidatus Limnocylindria bacterium
CCGTCCGGGCGGTAGAAGCCGCCGGAGCGGATGAGCCGCGCCACGAACCTGGTGTTCTTGACCAGGAACCGGTGCGTGTCGACGACGCCGATCCGCGCGCTGATGGCCAGGAGCCTGTGCGGCTCGGCCACGCCCGGTATCCCGATGTGCACCGGCAGCGCGAGGCCCTCCGCCCGGCGGGCCGCGAGCCACGTCGCGATCGCCCCCGGATCGAAGCACAGCTGGGTCGTCATGTAGCTCGCGAACGCGGCCTTGGCACGCAGCGCCCCGAGGAGCGGAGCGTCGGCGATGAACGCGTGGCCCTGCGGATAGCAGGGGATGCCGATCTCGGAGAGGGGGTGGCCGATCTCCGCCATCTCGCGCAGGAGCGACAACCCGTCCGGGTAGGCACCCGGTTCCTGCGCATCGCCGCCGACCACGAAGGCTCGGTCGGCGCCGACCCCCTCGAGCCAGGTGACGATGTCGCGCAGGTGGGCACGGTCGCGGATCATCCGCGCGGCAAGGTGCGGGACGGCGTGGAAGCCGGCCGCCTGGAGCTGCTCGCTCAGCGCGATCGTCGCCTCCAGACCTCGGGCCGGGGACGCAGTCACCGAGACGGTGGCGCCGGGCGGCAGGAACGCGGCCTGGGCCAGGGCGTTCTTCAGCGGCACGAGTTCGAAGGTGGGCGCTCCCAGGACCGCGGCCAACGCCTCGCGCGCCTCCGCGGACAGCCTGCTGCGGTGCCGGAACAGCCGCACGTCAGACGTCCGAGTCGGGGAACGCCGCCTTGCGTCGGGCCATGAAGTCCAGCAGCGCCTCGTCCACGCCCGGATCGATGGGCGGTGCCTCGTACTCGGCGAGCATGCGCTTCCAGATCCGGTTCGCCCGTTGCGCGGCGTCGAGCGAGCCGTCCTCCAGCCACTGCTCGAAGCTGTTGTTGTCGGCCACCTCGGAGCGGTAGAAGGCGGTCTCGAAGTTGGCCAGCGTGTGGGCGCTGCCGAGGAAGTGCTGGCCGGGGCCGTTGGCGCGGATGGCGTCGAGGGCCTGACCGTTCTCCGACAGGTCCATGCCCTTCGTGAAGACGGCCATCATCCCGCACTGGTCGGCGTCCATGACGAACTTCTCGTAGCCGACGGCGAGGCCGCCCTCCAGCCAACCCGCGGCGTGGAGGACGAAGTTGACCCCGGCCAGCACGGTCGGGATCAGCGTGGCCGCCGATTCGTAGGCCGCCTGCGCGTCGGGGATCTTCGAGGCGCACAGGCTGCCGCCCGACCGGAACGGCACGCCCAGCCGCCGCGCCAGGGCCGCCATGGCATAGAGGACGAGGGCCGGTTCGGGGTGGCCGAAGGTGGGTGCCCCCGACTGCATCGACATCGAGCTGGCGAAGGAGCCGAGCACGACCGGCGCGCCGGGCCGCACGAGCTGGGCCAGGGTCATGCCGCCCAGGGCCTCGGCGAGGGTCTGGGCGCAGACGGCGGCCGCGGTGACGGGCGCCATCGCCCCGGCCAGGATGAAGGGGGTGATGAGCGTGGCCTGGTTGGCCTCCGCGTACGCGCGCAGGGCGCCGAGCATCGTCGCGTCCCAGACCAGCGGCGAGTTCGCGTTGATCAGGCTGAGGACCACGGCGTTCTGGTCGACGAACGCGGGGCCGAAGAGGACCCGCGCCATCTCGACCGTGTCGCGGGCCCGGTCGGGGTGCGTGACCGAGCCCATGAACGGCTTGTCCGAGTAGCGCATGTGGCTGTAGACCATGTCGAGGTGGCGCTTGTTCACCGGCACGTCCACCGGCTCGCAGACCGTGCCCCCGGAGTGGTGCAGGTGCGGGCTCAGGTAGGCGAGCTTCACGAAGTTGCGGAAGTCCTCGAGGGTCCCGTAGCGGCGGCCCCCGTCGAGGTCGCGCACGAAGGGCGACCCGTAGTTTGGCGCGAAGACCATGTGCGGCCCGCCGATCTCCACGCTGTTGGCCGGGTTGCGCGCGTGCTGGGTGAACTGGCGCGGCGCGGTCGCCTGGACGATCTGCCGGCACATCCCGAGCGGGAAGCGGACGCGCTCCCCGTCGACGTCGGCCCCGGCCTCGCGGAGCAGCCGGAGCGCGATGGGATCGCCGCGGAAATCCAGCCCCACCTCCTCGAGGATGGTGTCGGCGTTGTGCTCGATGAGGGCGAGCCCCTCCTCGTCGAGGACCTCGAATGGGGCCAGGGTCCGCGTGAGGAACGGGACGCGCTCGATGTGGCGCTTCGCCCGTGCGGCTTGGCGCCCGGCGCGACCTCCGGTCCGGTGGCGCGAGGCTTCGTCCATCGTCAGTCCTCCCTGGCCACGGTCACGTGTGCGCGCCGGCGCCGGCGCTCGGCTCGTGTCGCGGGATCCCGCTCGGCGCCTGCCGTCCGGGCGGGCAGCTCGACGACACGCCTGAGGTTGTCAAAGGCGGCTGTGCGGTGGGGAAACGCCAGCGCCGCCACGAAATGCTCCTGGAAGCGCGGCTCCACCGCCGTCTCGATCTTCTCGACCCGCCGGACCACCTCCTCGATCTCACGGCGCGCCGCCCCGGACAGCAGCGCGATGAGCGCCCCGGTCCCCGCCGCGTTGCCGGCCGCCCCCACCCGGGACAGGTCGCAGTCGGGGATGAGCCCGAGGACCATCGCGTGCAGCGGGTCGATCTGGCTCCCGAACGCCCCTGCCAGGCGGACCTGGTCGACGGCCTCGATCCCGGCGTGGTCCATGAGGAGGCGCGCCCCGGCGTACAGCGCCGCCTTCGCCAGCTGGATGGCGCGCACGTCGTTCTGCGTGATCATGAGCTGCGGCCGTCCCTCGTGGAGGAGGTAGGAGAACGTCCGGCCCTCGGGCACGATGCGCGCCGATCGCTCCGCCAGCCGGCCGTCGATGATCCCGTCCGCGGTCACGACGCCGGCCAGGAACAGCTCGGCGATGACCTCCACGATGCCCGAGCCGCACACGCCGGTGACGCCCAGCTCGGCCGTCGCGTCGGCGAAGCCGGGCTCATCCGACCACAGGTCGGAGCCGATGATCTTGAAGCGGGGCTCGAGGGTGTCGCGGTCGATGCGGACGCGCTCGATGGCCCCCGGGGCGGCGCGCTGCCCGCAGCTGATCTGGGCGCCCTCGAAGGCGGGCCCGGTCGGGCTCGAGGCGGCCAGCAGGAAGTCGCGGTTGCCGAGCACGATCTCAGCGTTCGTGCCCACATCGACGACGAGACTGATGGGATCGGCCAGGTGCGGCGTCTCGGCGAGGATGACCCCGGCCGTGTCCGCGCCCACATGGCCCGCGATGCAGGGCAGCACGTAGACCCGCGCGCCGGGATGGGCGGGCAGGCCCAGGGCGACCGCGGCCGTGTGCACCGCCCGATCGGTCGCCAGCGCGAACGGCGCCGTCCCGAGCGGCACTGGGTCGATGCCCAGCGCCAGGTGGTGCATGATCGGGTTGCCCACCAGGGTCAGCTCGAGGATCTCCTCGCGCGGGATCCCCGCCCGCTTGGCCAGGTCGGCCACCAGCCCGGCCAGAGCGCCGCGCACGGCGCGGGTCATCTCGCGCGCGCCCCCGGCGTGCATCATCGCGTACGAGACCCGGCTCATGAGGTCCTCGCCGAAGCGGATCTGCGGGTTCATCACCCCGTTCGAGGCGAGGACCGACCCGTCGGCCAGGTCGGCAAGGTGGCCGGCGATGGTGGTCGAGCCGACATCGATGGCCACGCCGTACGCCCGGTCGTGCAGCCCCGGCCAGACGGCAATCAGCGAGCGGCCGTCGTGGACGGCCACGGTCACCTTCCAGTCGCCTTCGGCGAGGGCGGGCTGCAGCGCGCGGATGACCTCAAGGTCGGTCTCGAGACCGGTCAGCTTCCACTCGGCTTCGAGTGTCGCCAGCAGGCGCGCGAGGTCGCCCGACGGCGAGGCGAGCTGCGGCGGCGCCACCTCGACGTAGTGGAGGCGGACGACCGGATCCACCGCGAAGGCGCGCACGGTGAGGTCCTTGCGCACGACCTGCCGGTGGACCTGGCTCTCGGGCGGGACGTCGATGACCGCATCCCCGCGCAGCGCGGCGAGGCAGCTCAGGCGCCGATTCGGGGGGAGTGCGCGCAGCCCGCGGTAGCCGGCCTCGAGAACGCCGGGCGGCGCCAGATGCTCCGCGAGCGAGACAATCCCGTGCTTCGCGAAGCTCCCGACCCCCTGCTCCACCTGGCAGCGCCCGCACAGGCCGCGACCGCCGCAGACCGAGTCGATGTCGACCCCCAGCGCCCGCGCCGCGTCGAGCACGCTGGTTCCCTCCGGGAAGCGGCCCCGGCGCCCCGACGGGGTGAAGATGACGAGCGGTTCGGCGGGACCGGTCACGCGGCGCGGCTCATCTCGCGGCCGGCAGCGCCGCCGGCGCCGCACGGCGGCGGTTGACCCGCCGGCCCTGCTCCCCGGCCACCGGCGGCTCCCGGAAGGTCCTGATCCAGCGAGCGCACTCCTGGTCGTTGCCCATCAGCACGTCGGCGGCCATGACCGAGCGCCTGACCTCTGACGAGAGCGGATTCGTGATCGCCGAGGTGAGGCCGCTGGCGATGGCCATGGCCAGGTAGGCCGCGTTGATCCCTTCGCGGTGGGGCAGACCGAAGCTCACGTTGGAGGCGCCGCAGGTGCTGTTCACCTTGAGCTCATCGCGCAGCCGGCGCAGCAGGTGGAAGACCTGCCGGCCGGCGGTCGCCATGGCCCCGATGGGCATGAGCAGCGGGTCGACCACCACGTCCTCGCGCGGGATGCCGTGGTCCGCGGCGCGCTCGACGATGCGCCGGGCGACCTCGAACCGGACATCGGGGTCCTCGGAGATGCCGGTCTCGTCGTTGGAGATGGCCACCACAGCCGCGCCGTACTTCCGGACCAGGGGCAGCACCCGTTCGAGACGCTCCTCCTCGCCGGTCACCGAGTTCACCAGCGCCTTGCCCTGGTAGACCGCCAGGCCCGCCTCGAGGGCCTCGACGATCGAGGAGTCGATGGAGAGCGGGACGTCCACGAGC
>JBGPMJ010000199.1:0-4967 GCA_041486935.1 Candidatus Limnocylindria bacterium
CAGCAGGTTCGATGTGCCCACGAAGCCGGCCACGAACGCCGTCGCGGGCCGCTCGTAGACATCCGCCGGCGCGCCGATCTGCTCGATCCGGCCGCGGTTGAAGACGGCCAGGCGGTCGCTCATCGTGAGCGCCTCCTCCTGGTCGTGGGTGACGTAGATGAAGGTGATGCCCACCTCCTGCTGGATCCGTTTCAGCTCGATCTGCATCTCCTCGCGGAGCTTCAGGTCAAGGGCGCCAAGGGGCTCGTCCAGGAGCAGGACGCGGGGCCGGTTGATGAGGGCCCGGGCCAGGGCGACGCGCTGGCGCTGGCCGCCCGATAGCTGCGACGGCCGGCGGCGATCCAGCCCCTCGAGCCGGACCATCCGCAGGGCCTCTCCGACACGGAGCGCTCGGGCATCTCGAGGAACCTTGCGCACCATCAAGCCGTAGGCCACGTTGTCGCCGACGTCCATGTGGGGGAAGAGCGCGTAGTCCTGGAAGACCGTGTTGACGTCCCGCTCGTACGGCGGACGCTGCGAGACATCCTCGCCGTCGAGCAGGATGCGGCCGGAGGTCGGCACCTCGAAGCCGGCGATCATGCGCAGCGTCGTGGTCTTGCCGGAGCCCGAAGGGCCCAGCATGGAGAAGAACTCCCCCTCGCCGATCTCGAGGTCGATGCCGGCCACCGCCTCCACCTCGCCGAAGAGCTTGCGCACGCCCTCCAGGCGGACGGCGGCGGCACCCGTCGACGGGCGGCCGCGGGCGGGCGGCGTCTCGACGCTCTGTGCTTGCACGCGGCTCCTCGTTGGACCCGCGGGGGCGCCGGGGCGCCGGCTCGCGGGCGACTCGAAACCCGGCGCTGGCGGCGACTCCGGGTCGGGCGGATGGCGCGCACTGTGCGGCCTGCAGGTGCTCGGTGTCAAGCAAGGCCGGCCACGAATCACGCACGCATCGCGCTCGCGAGGCGCGTGATTCGCACGCCGACGGGCATCCTCCGCGCGCGCTAGAGTCGATGTCGGTGACCATCTCCATCGGGCTCCGGACGCTGCTGTCGGTCGGCTTCGCCTTCGCCACCGCTGCCGCCTGCGTGGAGTCGGCTGCGCCGCCGAGCGGGCCGATCAGGCCGGGATCGGCAGATGCTCCGCGCGAGGTGAACGTCATCCTGCGCGACTACCTGTTCGAGCCGACGCCGATCCGGCTCGTGCGCGGCGAGACAGTGCGCTTCAACATCGTCAACGGCGGCCTGCTGCCGCACGAGTTCGTCCTGGGCGGGGCGGCGGTCCAGGCGGCCTGGGCCTCCGCAGAGGCGATCGCCACGCCCGACGTGATCACCGCCACCCAACCTCCGGCGAGCCTCCCGCCCGAGCTGGCCGGTCTGCGCGTCTATCTCACCTCCGGCCAGTCCGGCAGCGTCGTCTTTCGCGTGCCCGAAGAGGGCGAGCTGCTCCTCGCCTGCCACATCCCGGGTCACCTCGAGAAGGGCATGGTGGGCGTTGTCGAGTACGTGGCGCCCGCCGCTCCGTAGAGCCGGGTACACTGCGGCTGGCCCCAGGCACGGCCCGCGCAGGCGGGCCCATCAGGAGAGCGAACCGGCCATGACCTACGTCATCGCGGAGCCGTGCATCGACGTCCTCGACCAGTCGTGCGTGGCGGTCTGCCCCGTCGATTGCATCCATTTCGAGAGTGGCGTCGACCGCATTCTCTACATCGATCCGGACGAGTGCATCGACTGTGGTGCCTGCGAGCCCGAGTGCCCGGTCAACGCCATCTACCCCGAGGACTCGCTGCCCGCCGAGCAAGCCAAGTACACGCAGGTGAACGCCATCTGGTTCAGCGACCGGGCCGCCGCGCGCGCCCTGATCGACGAGTGGAAGCCGCTCTGACGGACTGACCAACGGCCTCGCGGCCCCGCCATTGGGGGCGCGCGCGAAACGGGCCTAGACTGGGTCCGTGCGCATCGTTTCCCTGCTCCCTTCGGCCACCGAGATCGTCTTCGCCCTCGGCCTCGGCGACGAGTTGGTGGGCCGGACGCACGAATGCGACTACCCGCCCGAGGTCGAGGCCGTGCCGGTGATGACCGCCGACGTGGGCGCCCAGCCGGGCGCGACGAGCCGGCTCATCCACGACCGGGTGCGCGACCGCCTGCACGGTGGGTCCGCCATCTACCGGCTCGACGAGGCCGCGCTCGCAGACGCGAAACCGGACCTCATCCTGACGCAGGAGCTATGCGACGTCTGTGCCGTCAGCTATCGGCAGGTGACCGAGGCCGTCCGGCGCGTCGGGGGCGAGAACGGCGAGATCAGCGTGGTCAGCCTGGAGCCGACCTCGATCGAGGGGATCCTCAACACCATCTCCACCGTCGGCGCCATGGCCGATGCCGAGGACGAAGCGGTGGGGCTGCTCGAGATCCTGCGTGAGCGGCTGGGGACTATCGAGAACCGGGTGCTCGAGCGGCGCCTGGCGGGCATCGCGCCGCGTCGCGTGGTCTGCCTCGAGTGGCTCGATCCGCCGTTCGCTGCCGGCCACTGGATACCCGAACAGGTGCGTCGCGCGGGTGGGTGGGAGCTGCTGGGACGCGAGGGCGAGCGGTCCGCGGAGACGACCTGGGAAGCCGTCCGGGAGGTGGAACCGGAGCAGCTCTTCCTGATGCCCTGCGGCTTCGACGCCGCGGCCACGCGCGCCGAATGGCAGCGGACGCCGAAACCGGCCTGGTTCGCCGAGCTGCGCGCCGCACGGGAGGGTGAGCTGTTCGCGCTCGACGGCTCGGCCTACTTCAGCCGTCCCGGCCCGCGGGTCATCGACGGCATCGGGCTGCTCGCGGAGCTCATGGACCCCGACGGGTTCGTGGACGAGGCGCCGCCGGACGGCTGGATCCCCCTGGCCGTCTGAGCCTCTGAGCGCCCGGGCGTGCCCTTCCGCGCGACCTTCTCCTGCCTCTGGTGCGGTCGCCCGCACGCCACGCGCGGACCGGACGACCTGGAGGGCTGGGCCCATCTCTGCCCCGACTGCCTCGGCTCGGCCGGGGACAACGAGTTCCGCCGCATGCGGCTGCGGGCCGGCCTGGCGGAGCGGGCTGCTGCGTCGCGCCCGGCTGCGTCGCGCCCGCCCATCGAGGACGACCTCGATGCCGGCCTGCGCGCGTACTACGCGGCACGGGCCGCCGAGTACGACGACTGGTACCTGCGTCACGGCCGCTTCTCGCACGGCGCCATCGACGACATGGCCTGGCAGATGGACCTCGACGCCGCGACACTCTGGCTCGACGGGCTGCCGCTGGGTGGCGAGATCGTGGAGCTGGCGGCCGGCACCGGCTGGTGGTCCCCGCTGCTGGCCGGCAAGGGGGAGCTGTGGTGCTACGACGCGGTGGAGGCGCCGCTGGAGCGCGCGCGCGCGCGGCTGCTGGCGCACGGGCTGCGCGCCCACCTCCACGTGCGCGACGCCTGGGCGGAGCCCGATCGCGCCGTGGACGCGCTCTTCTGCGGCTTCTGGTTGAGCCACGTCCCGCGGGCGCGGTCGAGCGAGTTCCTGGCGCTGGCGCGGCGCTGGCTGAAGCCGGGCGGGTGGTTCGCCTTCATCGACTCGCGACCAGACCGGTCGTCTGGGGCGGCCGGCAACTCCTGGGACCCGGTCTCGGAGACGGCCACGCGCCGCCTCGACGACGGCGGCGAGTTCCGCATCCCCAAGGTCTACTACCAACCCCCGGAACTTGAGGCCGCGCTGCTCGCCGCCGGGTTCGTTCGGGCCACCGTGACGACCACGACGCGCTTCTTCCTCCTGGGCGACGCCCTTGCGGGGGAGTAGCGGCGGCCGGGCCGTACCGGTCGCCCGGCCATGCCGGACGCCGAGCCATGCCGGACGCCGAGCCATGCCGGACGCCGAGCCATGCCGGACGCCGAGCCGTGCCGGCCGCGAGGCCACAAGCTCCCGATCCAGCGCCCGATCCCTGCCAAATGCGCGCGTGGCTGACGAAGGTCAGCGAATCCCTGCCATCGGTCGCCGTGGGTGTCGGATGGCGAGAACTCGCACCTCGCGAGGGTCGGCGTCACGCTTGCCCAGCGGTCTCAACCCCGTCGCGAGGGCCGGCGCGACCGACGGTCGTCGTCCTGGCTGACATCTGTCAAGAACAGGACCCCCGCGATCTGGACCAGTAGTCCTCACATCGGAGGGCTGGCGATCGGAGGGCTGGGGATCGGAGGGGCCGGCGATCGGAGGGCGGGGATCGGAGGGCGGGGATCGGATGGGCTGACCGAGGGGCTTGGGCGATCCGGAGGTCGCGAGCGCGTCGCTATACTCCCGCTCTATGCCGCTGACCGAGCGCACGATCGCGACCGTCGGCTCCGGGGTCATGGCGGAGGCCATGATCGCGGGGCTGCTGCGCGGCGGGCAGGTGACGCCGGACCGGATCGTGGCCAGCCACCCGCGCGCGGACCGGCGTGCGCTCCTCGAGCGTGACTACGGGATCCGGACGGCGGCCGCCAACACCGAAGCGGTGGCCGGCGCCGACGTGGTCGTGCTGGCGATCAAGCCGCAGATGCTGCCGCGCGTGGGGCGCGAGCTGGCGCCGGCGCTGACCGACGGCCAGCTCGTCATCAGCATCCTGGCCGGCGCCACGACGACCGCGCTGGGCAACGTCTTGCGCCACCGGCAGATCGTGCGCAGCATGCCCAACACGCCGGCCCGCCTGGGCAAGGGCATGACCGTCTGGTACGCCACGCCCGAGGTGACCGCCGAGCAGCGCGAGCAGGCGAGCGCGCTCCTGCGCTCGCTCGGTGCGGAGCTGCAGGTCGACGACGAGAAGTTCGTGAGCATGGCCACCGCCGTCAGCGGCACGGGTCCGACGTACGTCTTCCTCGTCATGGAGGCGCTCATCGACGCCGCCGTGCACCTCGGCTTCCCGCGCCACATCGCGCACGACCTGGTCATCGAGACGCTCGAGGGCAGCACGCTCTTCGCGAAGTCCAGCGGCATGCACCCGGCGGAGCTGCGC
>JBGPMJ010000200.1:0-4957 GCA_041486935.1 Candidatus Limnocylindria bacterium
GCGGTGGCCTTCAAGCTCGAATCGCACAACCATCCCAGCGCGGTGGAGCCCTACCAGGGCGCCGCCACCGGGGTCGGCGGCATCCTGCGCGACATCTTCACCATGGGCGCGCGCCCCATCGCCGTGCTCGACGCCCTGAAGTTCGGCGACCCATCGGAGCCTCGGACGCGCCATCTCGTGCGGGGCGTCGTGCGTGGCGTGGGTGGCTACGGCAACTGCGTGGGCGTGCCCACCGTGGGCGGGGAGCTCGTCTTCGACCCCTCGTACGCGGAGAACCCGCTGGTCAACGTGATGGCCATCGGCCTGCTCGAGGAGCGCCACCTGACCCGCGCGGCCGCCCCGGGACCCGGCAACCTGGCCGTCCTCTTCGGCTCGACCACCGGCCGCGACGGCATCGGCGGCGCCAGCGTCCTGGCCAGCGCCAGCTTCGACGACTTGAGCGCCGCGAAGCGCCCCGCGGTCCAGGTCGGCGACCCGTTCGCCGAGAAGCTGCTCATCGAGGCCAGCCTGGAGCTCATCGGGGGTGGCCTGGTCGAGGGCCTCCAGGACCTGGGGGCGGCGGGCATCACCTGCGCCGTCTCGGAGACGGCCGACCGGGCCGGCACGGGCATCGTCGTGAACCTCGACGCCGTGCCGCGACGCGAGACCGGCATGGCCCCGTTCGAGGTCATGATCAGCGAGAGCCAGGAGCGGATGCTCGCCATCGTCCGTCCGGAACGGCTCGCTGCGGTTCTCGAGGTCTGTGGCCGTTGGGCGATACCGGCCGCGGTGATCGGCCGGGTCACGGACGACGGCCTCATCCGGGTCGTGAGCGGTGAAAAGGAGCTGGCGCGCATCCCGGCGGCTGCGCTCACGAGCGAGGCCATCGTCCACCACCGTCTCTCGTCGCCGCCGGCGCGCACCCGCTCGGCGCCCGCGCCGGGCGCCCCCGAGGAACCGGGCGAGGGCCTCCCGGAGCGCGGCATGGACCCGGGCGCGGTGCTCCTGGCGCTCCTCGGCAGCGCCAACCTCGGCTCACGCGCCTGGGTCACCACCCAGTACGACGAGACGGTCGGCAGCGACACCGTCGAGGCCGGCGAGCGCGGCGCCGCGGTGCTGCGCATCAAGGGCACGACGAAGGCGCTCGTGGCCGCCACCGATGCACAGGCGCAGGTCGCCGTCCACGACCCGTACCTCGGGGCGGCGCTGGCCGTCGCCGAGTGCGCCCGGAACGTGGCCGTCACGGGCGCCCGGCCGCTGGGCGTGACGAACTGCCTGAACTTCGGCAACCCGGAGCGGCCGGAGGCCTTCTGGCGCTTCGCCGAGTCGGTGCGCGGGCTCGGCGATGCCTGTCGCGCGCTGGGCCTGCCGGTCACCGGTGGCAACGTCAGCTTCTACAACGAGTCGCCCGCGGGCGCCATCGCGCCGACGGCGCAGATCGGCGTGGTGGGCCTGCTCGACGACATCGGTCTGCGAGTCGGCCCGGCCTTCCGCGCGGCCGGCGACCTGGCCGTCCTTGTGGGCGAGGCCGGTCCGGGCCTGGCCGGATCGGCCTATGCCGCCCTGGCCGGCATCGCCTCGGAGGACCGGCCGCCGTCCCTCGACCTCGGACGGGAGGCGGCGCTGCAGCGATTCCTCGTGACCGCAGCGCGCGAGCGCCTGCTCGCCTCCGCCCAGGACGTCTCGGGCGGCGGGCTGGCGGTCGCCGCCGCGGAGTGCGCGGCGTGGTCCGGTCTCGGCGCGCGGCTGCAGCTGCGCGTCGGGACGGCGCCCGCGGTGGACCTCTTCGGCGAGAGCCCCAGCCGCGTGCTGGTCACCGCTGCGCCAGACGACTGGGAGCGCCTGGCGGGCCTCGCCGCGGCGCATGGCCTGCCGGTCCGCCGTCTGGGCACGGTGGGCGGCAACCGCCTCGTGATCGACCTCGTGGGGGACGGCGCGACCGGTGCGGCCGAGGGCCGCGGCGCCGGCGTGGCCGACGCCGTGGACGTCGCGGTCGCAGACCTCCACCACGCCTGGCGGTATGCCCTGCCGCGGGCGCTCGGCGAAGACGCCGCCGCGGCCCCGCTCGCGGTCGAGGAGCACTGAGCGATGTGCGGCATCGTCGGCGTGCACGCTCCCGGCCAGGAGGCGGCTGGACTCGCCTCGCTCGCGCTTTTCGCCCTGCAGCATCGGGGCCAGGAGTCGGCGGGGGTGGCCGTCAGCGACGGCGAGGGGGTGATGGTCTACAAGGACCTGGGCATGGTCGCCCAGGTGCTCGATGAGCGGCGCCTGCCCTCGCTGCGTGGCCACCTGGCGATCGCGCATTGTCGCTACTCGACGACCGGTTCGACGCTCTGGGAGAACAGCCAGCCGTCGTACCGCCTGGGGCCGCGGCGGGCGGTCGCGGTGGGTCACAATGGCAACCTCGTCAACACCCGCCAGCTGCTCGAGCGGCTGCGCGGCGGCAAGCGCCGCATGAGCGGCACGAGCGACACCGAGCTGCTCACCGCGCTCCTCTCCGATGAGCCGGCCGACGACCTCGTGGACGCGCTCGTGCGGGTCCTGCCGGGCATCTCGGGCGCCTTCTCGCTGGTGGTCATGGACGAGCAGCGGGTCGTCGGCGTGCGCGACCCGCACGGCTTCCGGCCGCTCGTCCTTGGCCGGCTGCCCGGCGAGCCCGCGGGATGGGTGCTGGCCTCGGAGACGGCCGCCCTCGACATCCTCGGCGCCGACGTCGTGCGCGAGGTCGAGCCGGGCGAGATGGTCGTGCTCGGCGAACCCGGCGGCCCGCGCTCGGTCCGCTACGCCGAGGGGCGCGAGCACCTGTGCGTGTTCGAGCTGATCTACTTCGCCCGTCCGGACTCGTACATGCTCGGCCGCAGCCTCTACGAGGCGCGGCGGCGGATGGGTGAGGAGCTCGCCCGCGAGGCGCCCGTCGACGCGGACCTCGTGATGCCCGTGCCCGATACCGGGGCGCCGGCGGCAGTCGGCTACGCCGAGGCGAGCGGGCTGCCCTACCGCGAGGGCATGGTCAAGAACCGCTATGCCGGTCGCACCTTCATCCAGCCCTCGCAGGCGATGCGCCAGCGCGGCGTCAACGTCAAGCTCAGCCCGCTGCGCGAGCAGGTGCGCGGCCGGCGCCTGGTGGTGGTGGACGACTCGATCGTGCGCGGCACGACCACCAAGCAGATCGTGGCCCTCCTGCGCCGGGCCGGAGCGGCGGAGGTCCACCTGCGCATCAGCGCCCCGCCCATCTTCCATCCCTGCTTCTACGGCATCGACACGCAGGTCGAGACCGAGCTGATCGCGGCCCGCATGGACCTCGAGGGCATCCGCGACTACCTGGGCGCCGATTCGCTCGCCTACCTGTCCATCGGCGGCGTGCTCGACGCGCTGCAGCTGCCGCGGGAGCGGTTCTGCTTCGCCTGCTTCGACGGCGTCTACCCGGTGCCCGTCCCGTACGACGTCGCCTCGCACAAGTTCGTGCTCGAGGACGACCCCGTGGTGGGGCCGGCGGTGACCGTCCCGTGAGTCCCGCTCGATCGGCGTACCGCCGCTCCGGCGTGGACGTCGACGCCGGAGACCGGGCCGTCGAGCTGATGCGCGAGCGCGTGGGCCGAACGCACAGCGCGGCGGAGGTCCTGATCGGCCTGGGCGGGTTCGCAGCGGCGGTGGCGCTGCCCGGCGGCCTGCGCTCGCCGGTCCTCGTGAGCGCCACCGACGGCGTGGGCACGAAGACGGCCATCGCGGCCGCCATGCGGCGCTATGACACGATCGGCCGGGACCTCGTGGCGATGTGCGCCGACGACGTCGTCTGCCAGGGCGCGCGGCCGCTCTTCTTTCTCGACTACGTCGCGCTGGGACGGGTCGATCCGGTGGACGTGGCCGAGCTGGTCGGCGGCGTGGCCGCCGGCTGCGAGCTGGCCGGCTGTGCGCTCGTCGGTGGCGAGACCGCCGAGCATCCCGGCCTGATGCGCCCCGGCGAATTCGACCTGGCCGGCTTCTGCGTCGGTGTCGTGGAACGGGACGAACTCCTGGACGGCAGCTCCGCGCGCGCCGGCGACGTGCTCATCGGCATGGCCGCTTCGGGGCTGCACGCCAACGGCTACTCGCTCGTGCGGGCGCTCCTTGCCGACCACGACCTGTCACTGGACCGGCCCTACCTCGACGTGGTGCGTCGCGTGCTCGGCGAGGCCCAGGCGGCGCGTGTGGCGGCGGACGAGCCGGATCACCTGCTGGCGACGCTGGGCGACGTGCTCCTGACGCCCACGCGCATCTACGCCCTCGATGCCCTTGCCCTGCGCGACGCGCTCGCCGCGGCGGGGACGCCGTTGCGCAGCCTGGCCCACGTCACCGGTGGCGGCCTGGCGGGCAACGTGCCGCGGGCGATGCCGGCAGACTGCGGCGCGCGCGTGAACGCCGACGCCTGGCCGGTGCCGTCGGTCATCCAGGTCGTCAAGGCCCTGGCCGGGATCAACGGGCCGGAGGCACGCGCGACGCTGAACGGCGGGATCGGCATGGTCGCCGTGGTGCCGGCCGGGGCCGCCGCTCTGGCCATCGCGACGCTCGCCGGACGCGGCCTGCCGGCGTGGCGGATCGGGGAAGTCGTGCCGGCCGCCGTCCTCCGGGGCGCCCGCTACGCCGAGGCCGGCGCCAATGCCTGAGGTCCGGCCCGCCGGCCGCGTCGCGGTCGGCGTCTCGGGCGCCGGGTCCAACCTGCGCGCGCTCGTCGCCGCGGCGCGGCGCGGCGAGGTCGGCGGCGCGGTCGTGCTCGTCTTCGCCGACCGCGACTGCCCCGCCCTGGCCTGGGCGGCGGAGGAGGGGATCGAGACGGTGCTCCTCCCCGGCGGCGACGACGCGACGCTGGCGCAGACGCTGAGGGCGGTCGCGCCGGACGCGGTCGTCCTGGCGGGCTACATGCGCATCGTCGGTCCGGCCGTCCTCGCCGCCTTCCCCGGCCGCATCCTCAACACGCACCCGTCGCTCCTGCCCGCCTTCC
>JBGPMJ010000201.1:0-4858 GCA_041486935.1 Candidatus Limnocylindria bacterium
CTGCGCGGCGCCGCGGTCGCCGGCGCCGGCCTCGCTGCGGTCACCGTCGCCGCCTGCGCCCCGGGCACCTCCGCCGGCTGGACCTACCCGCCCGGTGGCCCCACCCCGCGTCCGTCGGGCGAACCGGCCCCCGCGTCACCCACGCCCGTGCCCGCCGCTTCGCCGGTCGGCCCGACTCCGATGCCGAGCGGTCAGGGCGGCAGCCAGCATGACGACCAGGCGGAGGCGGTCGTCAAGCGCTTCCTCGACGGCGAATGGCAGACGCTCGAGGCCTACGGCAATCGGCCACTCGACGCGACCCTCGACGGCCAGACGAAGGTCTTCGAGCTGACCTGCTCGGCCTTCGACTGGAAGATCGACGCCGTCAAGCCGCCGGTCAAGGCGGTCGGCTTCAACGGGATCTGGCCGGGCCCGCTGCTACGGGTCGTCGAGGGCGACACGGTGCGCGCCACGTTCAAGAACGACCTCGACGAGTCGACCGGCATCCACTTCCACGGCCAGGAGGTCCCCAACGCCATGGACGGCGTGCCGTTCGTGACGCAGAAGCCGATCATGCCCGGCGAGTCGTTCACCTACGAGTTCGTGGCCAAACCCTCCGGCTCGCACATGTACCACTCGCACCACAACGCCACCGACCAGGTGGGTCGCGGGCTCCTGGGCGCCTTCATCGTCGATCCGAAGGACCCGAAGAAGCGCTACGACAGCCTCTACGGCGTGACCCAGGACATCGTCTGGATCAGCAACGACGTGCTGGGCGGCTTCACCATCAACGGCCGTGGCTTCCCGGCCACGAAGCCAATCGTGGCCCAAAAGGGCGAGATGATCGTCATCCGCTTCATGAACGAGGGCGTGATGATGCACCCCTGGCACCTGCACGGGATGCCCATGCGCATCGTCGCCCGTGACGGCCACCCGCTGGGCAGCGCGGCCTTCACCTGCGACACGCTCGGCGTCAACCCGGGCGAGCGCTGGGACGCCGTGATCGAGTGCCGCAACCCCGGTGCCTGGGCCTTCCACTGCCACATCCTGCCCCACGCGGAGGGCCCCGCCGGCATGTTCGGCATGGTGACCGCGCTGGTGGTGCAGGAGTAGGTTCGGCGCGCGTCGCGTCCCAAGGGGGTTTGCGCGGCCCCGCCCGACCTCAGATGGCCCCCTTCGGTGGTGACCGACGGCCCGCCGACGCTGAGCCCCTCGGCACATGAAGCGCCGGCGGGAGGCTCGCGATACTGCCGCCCAGAACGGAATCCACGAGGGAAGGAGACCTGAGCGTGATCTCGAACCTGTTCACGGAGCACGAGTTCTGGGCCGTCATCCACGGCCTCGTGCTCGGGACGCTTTTCCTGCTCGCCTTCGGTGGCGGGTTGGCCGGGTTGTGGAGCCTGAGCGAGCGATACCTGACCACCGAGGGGGTGGCAGAGCGGACGCCGCGCCTGCTGTGGGGCACCACGCTCATGGCCATCGTGGCCTGGCTGACCGTCATCACGGGCACGTTCATCGTCTACCCGTGGTATCGCGCCAAGCCGCCGGAGGGTGCGGACCTCGCCATGTACCCGAAGTTCCTGCTCACCACCGGTCCGGAGAAGGACACCACCGCCTTCTGGCACAACTTCGGCATGGAGTGGAAGGAGCATGTCGCCTGGATGGCGCCCTTCCTGGCCACGGCCGTCGCGTTCATCGTCATCTACTACGGGCCGCAGCTTGTGCGCCATAGCGAATTCCGGCGCGTGCTCCTCATCATGTTCACCCTCGCCTTTGCAGCGGCCGGCGTGGCCGGCCTCTTCGGAGCCTTCATCACGAAGGCCGCCCCGGTTTCCTGAGGAGGATGACGATGACTTCGCAGACCCAGGACAAGCCCAACGGCCCGGCCGCGGCGGTCGTCCTCGCCGCCGGGATCGGCGCATTCGTGCTCGGCCTCATGGTCACGCTGGCCGTGATGAGCGCGGACTTCGCGAGCTTCCTCGATTTCTCCAAGAACTACGGCATCGGCAGCGGCGTCGGCCCGCTCTCGGGCAAGGTGATCATCGCCACTGCCGCCTTCTTCGTCTCGTGGATCGGCTTCGGCTACACGTGGCGGAGCAAGGACGTCAACTTCCGGACGATCTTCGTCAGCGCCATGGTCCTGCTAGCGCTGGGCTTCGCGCTGACCTTCCCGCCCATCTTCGACCTCTTCGCCCCCGCCGGGTGATCCGAGGCCGGCCCCGCGCCGGCACACCCCAGCTCGTGGGAACGTGGCCTCCGGTTCGTCCGGGGGCCCACGTGATTCACGCGCGGCGGACCGAGCCGATGACGAGAGCGACGCCGAGGATGATCGCCGAGACCGGCCAGAGGAGGTCGAAGTCGAGCTGGGGCAGGAACTGGCGGACGAGGAAGAGGGCGCCCACCACGACGAGGATGGCGCCGAAGACGATGGCCCCGTTGCCGCTGCTGCCTCGAGCGGCCCGTCGCGCCCGGCGCTCGGCACGACGCTGGGCCCGCCAGTCGAGGGGAACGGTCGCGGTGGCGATCTCGGACGCCTGGGCCCCTGTTCCTGTCGCGTCGCCGGTCGGCGTGGGCGCGGTGGGCGTCAGGCCGGGATCCGGCGGCTCCTGGGGCACGACGATGGCCATGATCACGTACACCAGGAGGGCCAGGAAACCGGTCGGCAGCACGAGCACGGCCCAGATGATGCGCACGAGCGAGGGATCGAGGTCCATCCGCTCGGCGAGGCCGCCGGCGACGCCGGCGATCATCCGCTCGTCACGGGATCGGTAGAGGCGATCGTCCATCAGTCACATCCTCCGCGGCGCACGGTCGCAGAGCCGACGTTGATGCTGAGCGTGAGCTCGCTGCGCTCGCTCGCCGTCGCCCAGTCGTCCGACTCCCACGTGTCGCCGTTGCGTCTGAAACCACCCTGGAAGCTCGTCGAGGCGAGCGTCTCGCTCGACGTCACGCGCAGCCCGACGCCGAGCGAGACGCAGACCTTGAGGCTGGCCGCGTTGACCGAGGCGCTGCCGCGCGTGGCGCTGGCGGGCAGCGTGAGGTCGGTGTCCGCGGCGTTCACCGAGAGGGAGAAGTGCCCGACGCGCGCGTCCGACAGGTCGATGCTCCCGTCCGCGGCATTCATCGAGGCGCTGAGCGACGAGATGTCGGCTCCGCCGAGGTCGGCCGTCAGCGTCCCTGCGTCGACGGTCAGGGCCAGGTCGAGCGTCGTCGCCGTGGGCAGCGTCACGCCGAGTCGCGCTCGCCCGCGGTCGGAGAAGAGGTTCCCGGTCCGATTCTCGGGTTGGACGCTGAGCGAGGCCGGACCGCCCTGCACGTCAACGGCGCCGTCGGGCCAGCCCGACGCATCGACGGACCAGCCGCCAGTGCCGCTCGTCGAGACGACCAGCTCGCCGCACGCGACGTGGAGGTCGATGACAGCCGCGCCCCCGCTGAAGACGCCCGTCTGGACCGGCGCTCCCGAGGGGGCGCCGCCCCCGGGCCCGACGCAGGCGATGCCGACGCGCGGACCGACGGCCAGCGCGGCGCCGATAACGATGCCGAACGTCCCGGCCACGAGGATGCCGCCCAGCGGGGCCAGGGACGTGCGTCCGAGGACGAGGCCCACGCCGATCCCGACGAGGATGAGCGGCCACAGGCGCCAGGCGTCGGCGACGCTCGCGGTATCGAGCAAGTCGAAGCGCACCGCCAAGGGTATGGCCCCGACGACGATGAGGAAGACGCCCCAGTCGAGGATGGCGCGCCGGATGTGCATCTCGTCAGTCCTCCTGTCGGGCGATCGCCCCCCATGCGTCGGCGTACAGATCGGCCCGGATGGGCAGGTAGCCCGGGTAGTCGGTGCGGGCCTTCGCGATCGCCGCTCGCTCGAGTCGGACGATCCCGATCGGGTCGCTCGTCTCGAGGAGCACGGTGCCGTCGGGCGCGACGGCGATCGACGGTCCGCCCAGCGGCACGCCGGCCTCGGGCCGCGGCCGGTTCACGGACAGGACGTAGGCGCTGCTGGTCATGGCGTTCGCCCGGAAGACGACTCGCCACCGCTCGTACATTCCCTGCTCCGTGGCGCGCGGCGCGAGGATCGCCTCGGCACCCAGCGCGCCGAGCAGATGGCAACCTTCGGGGCGGTTGACGTCCGAGCAGATCTGGACGCCGAGCGGCATGCCGAAGGCGTCGATGCGCTCAGGCGGGCGCGTGCCGGGCACGTAGTGGCTCGTCTCCCAGAAGCCGGGTTCCTCGGGCAGGTGGAGCTTCGCGTACGTGGCGAGGAGCTTCCCCCGCGCGTCGAACACGAGGGCCGTGTTGCGTCGATGGCCGTCCCCGGGATCGCGCACGATCGCGCCACCGATGACGCCGATGCCGACCTCCCGGCTGGCCGCCGCGAGGAGCTGATGGCGGCGACCACCGGGCTCCTCGGCGTCCTCGTCGCGGGCGTCCGTCGTGGCGGGCGACCATGGGTTGAGCGGGATCTCCGGCAGGACCGCCAGTTCGGCCCCGGCGGCCCTCGCCTCGGCCAGGCGGGCGCGTAACCGGACGCCGGGCTGGGCGTCGAAGAAGACGTCGCTGATGAGAGCGACGGTCAGGCCGTCACCCGCTGCCACATGTCGGGACATGGCGGCAGGATACCGTTGCGAGGGCGGACGGGGGAGGGCCGTTCGGCACGCGCGCGGCGTGGTACCGTGCCGGCAGTGACGAGACGGAGGACGGGCGGATGCGGCTGAGCGACTGGCGTCTCACGGCCCGCGGCCACCGGGTGATGACGGCCAAAGTCGCAGCGGCGTACGAGCCGGCCCTCGCCGTCCTGGGGGCGCCCGCCGACCCGGTGGCGTTCGTGGCCTGGGGCGACGATCCCGACACGCGCTACACGATCCTGGCCGCCTCCGAC
>JBGPMJ010000202.1:0-4827 GCA_041486935.1 Candidatus Limnocylindria bacterium
CCTGCTCGACGTACCACTTCGTGGCCTCCTCGCTGCCCACGGGCAGGTAGGAGACCATCATGTCCACTTCGCGCTCCCTGAGGATGCCGACCACGTCCGAGGTCGGGCCGGGCGCCTTCTCGATGATCTGGCTGAGGTACTTGCCCAGGCCGTCGTGGGTCATGCCGCGGTCCACCGTCACGCCCAGGCTGGGGACCTGCTGGAAGACGTAGGTGTTGTTGGGCTTCGTGTAGATGGCCTCGGAGAGGTCCTTGCCGACCTTGTTCTTGTCGATGTCGAACGCCGCCACGAACTCGATGTCGCGGACGTGGTAGCCGCCCAGGTCGACGTGCATGAGGCCGGGGACGAAGTCGCCCGCCTTGGCGTTCTCGTAGTAGTAGCGGCCCTGCACGAGGCTCGAAGCGCAGTTCCCGACGCCGACGATGGCGACGCGGATCTTGCCGTCCTTGCGCCTGGGGGCGTGGCCGTTGCTGCCGTTGCTGCTCACGTGGGGATCCCGATCCTCTCTACTGGTGCTCCGCCTGGCGGCGGACATGGACGATGCGCTGGATGACGGTGATCGTGGTGAGGACGAAGAGAGCCCCGAGCGCGAGCTGCAGCCAGGGTGAGCCCAGTGGGCCACCGGCCAGGCCGCTGGCAACGAGGCCGGCGCCGAGGATGACGATGCGCTCCGGACGCGGGGCGATGCCCACCTCGCCCGTGAAGCCGAGCCCCTCGGCCCGGGCGCGCGTGTAGCTGACCATGACGGCCGAGTTCAGGGCCAGGGTGGCCAGGAGCGCGGCGAAGGGCTCGCCGGCGGCGACGCAGCCCGCGGCCACGCCGACGTAGACGGTGCCCTCGCCCCAGCGGTCGAAGGTCGAGTCCATGAAGGCCCCGAACTTCGAGGCGGTGCCGGTGGCCCGGGCGACCGCGCCGTCGAACATGTCGAAGGAGCCGCCGGCGACGGAGATGAGGCCGGCCGCGATCCACCACTGGAGCCCGGCGGCGACGGCGGCCGCGATGGCGATGCCGAAACCGATCAGCGTCAGCATGTTCGGCGTCAGGCCCAGCCGGGCGATGCCCGCGGCGTAGGGCTGGAGGCGGGCGCGGAAGCGGTTGCGCGCGTCGTTGGAGAGCAGCGATCCGTCGCCCATCTCAGCGTCCCAGGTCGAGCATCTCGCGCTCGCGGCGCGCGAAGCGGTCGAACTCGTCGCGGCGCAGCGAGCAGATCACCTCGCGGCCCTGCCGCCTGGTCTCCACCAGGCCGATCGACTTGAGCGTGCGCAGGTGCCATGAGACGAGTGGCTGGCTCAGGTCCACGTGGGCGATGATCTCCGTCACCGTCGCCGAGGACCCGGCCAGGCGCTCCACGATGCGCAGGCGCGTCACGTCGGCGAGGGCCTTGTGGAAGGCGCGCAGCTCGCGCAGCTCATCGGGCGGGGCGGCGATGGCGGCGATCGTCGAGCGGATCCGGGCGGGGGAGGGCACGGGCTGGAGGGGGCCGTCCTGGTAGCGGGGATTTATATAAGCGGGCGTTGATGTTAGGCTCGTCCGGCGGGCCTGTCAACCCATCGCCAGCGATCGCCAGGCTGTGGCCATGGCTCGTGTTGCTCACAGAACACCAAACCGCATGTCCCGGGCGGCCGGAACGGCCAATCCGGTCCGAATCGAGGTGGACCCCGGCTTCGCATGAGCACAACGATGTGCGCTGGAGCGCCTCCACGAGGGGCCAGCGAATCTCCAGGGCCGGTCGCGGGGCTCCGCCGGACGGAAAGGGCCCGTTTGGTGTTTCCTGAACAACGCCCGCCGCGTGGCCCGCCTGGGCGGCCAGGGGTCCCGCCCTCCGCCCCGGCCGCGCGACCGACCAGTCCGCCCGCGACCGCCCGCGCCCCCTCTGACGTCTACACTCGGTCGATGTCCGATCGCGCGCGGCTGCTGCTCCTCGCGGCCTTCGCCGGCGGCGCGCTGCTGGTCGGCGTGGAACTGCTCATCACCGCTGTCGCCCTGCCGGCGATCATCGCCGACTTGACCGATTGGACCGAGCTGCGCCACGCCAGCTGGATCGTCAACGCCTACCTCGTGGCCTACATCGCGGCCATGCCGCTGGCCGGCCGAGCCGCCGACCGCTACGGGCTGCCGGCGCTGTTCATCGGGGCGCTCCTCCTCTTCGCCGCTGGCTGCCTGCTCGCCGGTGCGGCGCAGTCGCTCGACTGGCTCATCGCGGCCCGCGTGGTCCAGGGCATCGGCGGCGGTGCGGTGGTGCCGCTGGCCACGGCGGGCGCCAGCCACCTCTTTGCCGGCCATGTGCGGGCGCGGGCGCTCGGGGTCGTCGGCGCGGCGACGTTCCTGGGCATGGCGCTGGGCCCCTTCGCCGGCGCCTTCGTCCTGGGCGGTTTCGATCTCGGGCCGTGGTTCGCCGCCACCGGAGGTGCCGGCTCGACGACGGCCGCCCTCCTTGTCCCGGCCTGGCGCTGGGTCTTCTACCTGGGCGCGCCGCTGGCCGTCGTGGGCGCCATCTTCATCTGGGCCGCCGCACCGGCCTGGCCCGCGCCCGAACGGCGCGGCCGGATCGACTGGCCGGGCGCCACCCTCTTCACGGTCGCCCTCACGGCCGGCCTGCTGGCCCTCACGTGGGTCGGCTCCGACGCGACCCCCGGCGGCGCCGGCGTGGCCCTCGGCGCGGCCGCAGCGCTGGTGACGGGGGCCATCGCAGCGGTCCGTTTCCTGCGCACCGCGGACCCCTTCCTCGACCTGCGCGCCTTCCGCGACCGCGTCTTTTCCAGCGCCGTGCTCGTCAGCCTCCTCACCGGCTACGCGCTGGCGACCGCCATCGTCGGCGCGGCGGTCTTCGTCGATCGGGTCCGCTACGGCGGGCCGGACCAGCAGCGGGTCGCGCTGGGGGCGCTGGCGGCGGCCATGGCCATCGGCGCCCTGATCTCGGGCTTCGCCATCCGCCGCCTCGGCGTGGTCCTCGTCAGCCTGGCCGGGATCCTGCTCGGCGCGGCCGGCCTGGGGGCTGTGGCGACGGCATCGCCCTCGACGGCCCTCATCGTCTATGCCGGCGGGCTGGCCCTCTTCGGGCTCGGCTTCGGGCTCTCGGTCACGCCGCGCTCGACGGCGGCGATCGAGGCGCTCGGCCGGGCGGCGTTCGGGCTCGCCTCGGCGGCCGTGACGGTGGCGCGCATGGTGGGCATGGGTGTGGGTCTGGCGATCCTGACCGCCTTCGGCTCGAACCGCATCGAGTCACTCTCCGTGGTCCTCGTGGATCCGGTCGCCCGGGACGCGGTGCTGCCATTGGCGCTGCGCGGCAGGCCGCTCGAGGACGCGCTCGTGGTGGACGCCCTGGAGGGCTGGGCCGCGGGGGAGGCCGCGGCCATCCTGGCCGCGATCTTCGCCATCGCGGCGCTGGTCATGCTGGTCTCGGCCCTGCCAGCGCTGGCGATGCGCCGCGCCGGGGGCGCCCGACCCCTTCCGGCCTCGACTACCATCGGCCCCGATGGACTCCCCGCGCCCGCCGACGACGAGCCCGCCCTCGCCATCTGAGGCGCCGCGCCTGCGCGCCGTCGCCTGGACGCCCGTCGGGATGCGCGGGCTGGCGACCGCCCAGGCCGTGCGCGAGGCGCACGCCGATCCGACGGCGCGGCTGTGGGTGGATGTGACGCACGGCGACCAGGGCCTCCTGGACGACCTGGCCGGAACGCTGGGCATCCACTTTCTCGTGGCCGAGGACATCCTCGAGCGCAACCAGCGGGCGAAGATCGAGCGGACCGGCGATGCGCTCCACATCGTCATGTTCGGGCTGATCTACGACGGCGAGCTCGAGGCGACCGAGGTGGATATCGTCCTCGGGCCGCGCTACCTGCTCACCTCCCACGACCCGGGCTGGGATCCACACCAGCTCGTGAACCTGCGTCGCGGCGCTGACGCCTACCTCTCCGACGGTGCCGACTACCTCCTGTGGGCCATCGTGGACGGGCTCGTGGACGGCTACTTCCCGGTCTTCGACCGGCTGGGCGACGAGATCGACGACCTCCAGGACGAGGTCATCCGGCGGCCGACCACGAGGGTCGTGGAGCGGCTCTTCCAGGTCCGCCGCGACCTGCTCATGATCCGCCACGCGGTCAGCCCGCAGCGGGAGATCTTCAACCAGCTCACCAACCGCGATGAACCGCTTGTCACCGCCGAGCGGATCCTCTACTTCCGCGACGTCTACGACCACCTCATCCGGCTCACGGACGAGCTGGACAGCTACCGCGAGCTGGTGACCACGACCCTCGACGCCTACCTCTCGACGGTCAACAACAACCTCTCCGACGTGATGAAGCGCCTGACGGCTGTGACCGTGATCCTGGCCGGCGTGGGGGCCGTGGCCGGCATCTTCGGCATGAGCGAGGCCGGCCTCGCCTTCCAGTTCGGCGAGGGCTCGGGTTTCTGGATCGTGGCCGTGCTGGTGACCGCGCTGGGTGGCGCCGCCGCCTACTACTTCCACCGCATCGGCTGGCTCTGACCGCGGCGGCCCGCCGCATGCCCCGCGGTCATGCGAAGCCGCGAAGCCGTGCGTGACTGCCCCGCGACGAAGCGTCATCCGAAGGCAGCCACGCTCGCGATGAGCCGCACGCATGCCCGGCGGGCATACACGGCGGGGGCTAGCGGCAGTCGCGCGGATGGGGCGTCGGGTTTGCTTCTGCCAGGCTGGCCTGGGCGACGTTCAGGAGCTGCGCCGCGATCTGCAGCTTGGGGATCGTGCCCTTGGGCCCCTCGCTCGTCTGGAGGATGAGGCCCTGCTCGTCCTCGGGCAGGTCGTCCGCGAGCGAGAAGTCGGTGGCGTGGCGCTTGACCTTGTAGATC
>JBGPMJ010000203.1:0-4779 GCA_041486935.1 Candidatus Limnocylindria bacterium
ATCCGGTCGAGGCCTGGCTGATCGACCTCGGGGGCACCTGGTGGCGGTTGCCCGACGCCGCCCGCGACCCGGCGCTGGCGGCGACCGCCTACGAGGCCCCGGCGACCCTCGGCGCTGAGGGGCCGCTCGGCGCCGCGGCGGCCCTCGAGCGGCTGGCCGCGCGCGACCCGGCACCCGTCGTGTGGATCGCGCTCCACGGGCCGTTCGGGGAAGACGGCACGGTCCAGGCGCTGTGCGAATCGGCCGGGCTCATCTACACGGGCTCCGGCATCGCCGCCTCGGCGCTGGGCATGGACAAGGTCCTGTTCAAGCGGCTCGCACGAGCGCTGGAGATGCCGGTCGTGCCCTTCGAGGCGCTCTCCCGGGCCGACCACGACGCCGATCCCGCCGGCGCCCTGCGCCGCCTCGAGGCCTTCGCCGCCCGCCTGCCCGACCGGCGGCTGATGGTCAAGCCGGCCCGCCTCGGCTCGAGCGTGGGCATGACCATCGTCCACCGGCCTGACGAGCCGCCGTTCCTCGAGCACGCCCTGGCGGAAGCGTTCCGCTGGGATGACCTCCTGCTCGCCGAGGCCTACCTGGTCGCGCCCCGCGAGCTCGAGGTGAGCGTGCTCGGCAACGGCACACGGACGGACGCCTACGGTCCCGGCGAGGTCTTCCCGGGCCACGAGTTCTACGACTACGCGGCGAAATACGCGCCCGGCGTCTCGCGCACGACGGGTCTCCCGGAGATCGGCCAGGGGCTGCGCGACACCGTGCGCGATCTCGCCCGGGCCGCCTTCGCGGCCATCGGAGCGAGCGGGTTCGCGCGGGTCGACTTCCTCGTCCACGGTGGCCGTGTGTACCTGTCCGAGATCAACACGATCCCGGGCTTCACGCCGATCAGCCTCTTCCCCGTCCTCTGCCGCGAGGGCGGCTACGACTTCGCCGCGATCGCGGCGCGGATCGTCGAGCTGGCCGTGGAGCGCTTCGCCGTGCGTCCCGACCGGCGCCTCTCGCGAGCCGACCTGCCGTGAGCCTGCCCCTGCGCCGCGTCTCCCTGCGCCGCGGTCGTGTCCCGTCGCGTCCCTCGATCGCGCGGGCCTCGGCGGGACCGGCCGCCAGCCGCGTGCTCGCCGCCGTGGCGCTGCTGGCAGCCGCGGCCGGGCTGTACGGGGTCTCCGCGTCGCCGGCCTTCGCGCTGGCGCCGGGCGGCATCGAGGTGCGCGGCGCGACGCTGACGGGGGAGGCGGCCGTGCGGCGCGCGCTGGGCCTGGACGGTGACCTGCGGCCGAATCTCTTCGTGCTCGACACGACCCGCCTGGCCGTCGCGCTGCGCACCCTGCCCACGATCGACGGGGAGCGGCCGGAGGCCGTCTCGGTCCGCGTCGCGCTGCCCGACCGGCTCATCGTCGAGGTCCGCGAGCGGACGCCCATCCTCGTCTGGCAGGTCGGCGAGCGGCGCCTCCTCGTCGATGTCGAGGGCGTCCTGTTGGCGTCGCTGCCGTCGGGCGTCACGAGCGCACTGCCGGTCCTCGTGGACCAGCGGCGGGACTCGGCCGGGCTGGCCGTGGGGGAACGGCTCGATCCCGTTGACATCGCCGTCGGGCGCCGCCTCGGCGCGGTCACGCCGGCGTTGCTGGGCAGCTATGCGCCGCGCCTGACCATGCGCGTCTCCGACGACGCTGGCTTCATGCTGCTGGCCGGCTCCGCTCTGTGGCGGGCGGTCTTCGGCATCTATACGCCCAGCCTGCGCGGGCCGGAGCTGGTCGACGCCCAGGTCCAGTGCCTGGCCAGCCTGCTGGCCGGAGGCGAGGAGGCGATCGCGGTCGCCTACCTCTACCCCGAGGGTGGCCGCTGCGGCACGTTCGCGCCGAAGAAGGGCGCACCATGATCGCCTGCGTGTTCGGTTGCCGCGGGACGCCAGCGTCGGGTAGCCTTGCCGGGACCGGACGGGAGGAGGTGGAGAGGACGTGTGGATACCCCTGGCGGGACTGCTCCTCGGCATCCTGCTGGGCCTTGTCCTCCAGGTCAGCGTCAGTTTCGAGTTCGCCCGGTACACGGCGGTGGGTATCATCGCCGCCCTGGACTCGGTCCTGGGAGCCATCAGGGCGGAGCTCGACGGGACCTTCAGTGAACGGATCTTCCTCAGCGGCTTCATCACCAACGCGCTCGTGGCCGTGCTGCTCACCTTCGTCGGTGACCGACTGGGCCTCGACCTCTACCTCGTGGCGCTCATCCGCTTCGGGTTCGGGATCTTCCAGAACGTGGCGCTCATCCGGCGCCACTTCCTATAGACGCTAGATCGAGAAGGGACAGCCAGGACGTGGAGAGGGAAGCGGTCCTCGTCGCCATCGATGTCGGGACGAGCAAGGTCGTGGCGCTCATCGGCGAGGTGACGCGGGACGGCGCGCTCACCATCATCGGCAAGGGCGCGCCGGTCTCGTCCGGCCTCAAGAAGGGCGTGGTCATCAACATCGACCAGACCGTTGCCTCGATCACCTCGGCGGTCGAGCAGGCCGAGCGTCTCTCCGGCTACAAGCTCGAGTCGGCGTTCGTGGGCGTCGGCGGCAACCACGTCGAATCGCAGAACTCCCGCGGCGCCGTGGCTGTCAGTGGGCCGCGCAAGGAGGTCAGCCGGGAGGACGTGGCGCGGGCCACCGAGGTCGCCCGGGCGGTGACCATCCCCAGCAACCGCGAAGTGCTGCACGTCCTGCCGCGCGGCTACATCGTGGACGGCCAGGAGGGCGTCAAGGATCCCCTTGGCATGAGCGCCATCCGCCTCGAGGTGGAGACGCACATCGTCCACGCCGCGGCCACGGCGGTGCAGAACTTGTCCAAGTGCGTTCAGCAGGCCGGAGTGCGCATCGACGAGCTGGTGGCCGCGCCGTTGGCGGCGGCGGAGGCGGTCCTCTCGGACACGGAACGCGACCTGGGCGTCGCCGTGGCCGACATCGGCGCCGGCACGACCGACCTCGCCCTCTTCCTCGACGGCTCGCCGTTCCACACGGCGGTGCTGCCGCTGGGCGGCAACAACGTCACCAACGACCTCGCCATCGGGCTCAAGACGAGCCTCCAGGTGGCCGAGGACCTGAAGGTCCGACATGGAACGTGCGACCTGCGCTCGGTCGAGCCCGAGGAACTCATCAACGTCGAGTCGCTCGGCGAGGAGCGCGGCCGCACCGTCCAGCGGGCGGAGGTCTGCGCCATCATCGACGCGCGCATGCGGGAGCTCTTCGAGAAGCTCGGCGAGGAGATCGCGGCCGCCGGCCACGGCGGCATCCTGCCCGCCGGGCTGGTCCTCACCGGCGGCGCGTCCCAGCTGGCCGGCATCGCCGAACTCGGTCGCGACGTGCTCCAGATGCCCGTGCGCGTGGCCTCCCCGGCGGGCGTCGGCGGACTCGTGGACCACCTCCTCACGCCGGCCTTCTCGACCTCCATCGGGCTGCTCATGTGGGGCGCCCGGGCCGTCACCGAGGGCGACGGCGGCCGCTACGAGTCGGCGCCCGCGGGTGGCGTGCTGGGGCGCCTGCGGGAGTGGGTACGCAGCCTGTTCCCCTGAACCGGCGCCCGGCCCAGCGGGCGGTGCCCCGGCGCACCGTCGCCCCTGAGAACGGCACCCGCATCCGCCGCCCGGCGGTCTATACTCCGCGGAAGTCCGAGCCGTCCGAGGGACAAGGCGCACGTGACGGCGCCCGGCTCGACTGCCATCGACATTGACACACCCGGATGAGCCAGCCGGAGGAGAAGGCGATGCCGCTGCGGTCCGATTCGGAGAACTTCGCGCTGATTCGCGTCATCGGGATTGGGGGCGGCGGGAGCAACGCCGTCAACCGGATGATCCGGGCCGAGATGATGGGCGTCGAGTTCATCGCCTGTAACACGGACGCCCAGGCGCTCCTGCAGAGCGACGCGCCGCACAAGATCCGCATCGGCGACAAGATCACCCGTGGCCTCGGCGCCGGCGGCGACCCGGGCATCGGGCAGCGCGCTGCCGAGGAAGACTCGGAGAAGATCTACGAGGCCCTCAAGGACTCGGACCTGGTCTTCATCACCGCCGGCATGGGCGGGGGCACCGGGTCGGGCGCGGCACCGGTCATCGCGGAGGTCGCTCGCGACGTCGGGGCGCTGACCATCGCCGTGGTCACCAAGCCCTTCAGCTTCGAGGGCGCCAAGCGCCGCCTCACTGCCGAGAAGTCGTGCGAAACGCTGCGCGACAAGGTCGACACGCTGATCACCATCCCCAACGACCGACTCAAGGACGTCGTCCAGAAGAACACCTCGATCGTGGACGCATTCCGCGTCGTGGACGACGTGCTGCGCCAGGGCGTTCAGGGCATCAGCGATCTCATCACCGTCCCGGGGCTCATCAACCTCGACTTCGCTGACGTGCGCACGGTCATGAAGAACGCCGGCTCGGCGCTCATGGGCATCGGCCGCGCCAGCGGCGAGAACCGGGCCGCGGAGGCCGCCCGCCAGGCGATCGCCAGTCCGCTGCTCGAGATCAGCATCACCGGCGCCCAGGGTGTCCTCTTCAACGTGACCGGCGGCCCCGGCCTCGGCCTCTTCGAGGTCAACGAGGCGGCCGAGATCATCAAGGAAACCGCCGACCCGGAGGCGAACATCATCTTCGGCACGGTGATCGACGAGCGCATGGGCGATGACGTCATGATCACCGTCATCGCCACCGGCTTCGACACGGGGCGCAAGCGCGAGTTCCAGCGTGCCGACATGCCCTACTCGGTCGCCTCCGGTCTCGCCGCCGGTCGCGACAACCGCGACTTCCTCAAGGAGCTCGAGGCC
>JBGPMJ010000204.1:0-4772 GCA_041486935.1 Candidatus Limnocylindria bacterium
GCAGCTGGAGTACCTGCGCCGCACGCCCCAGGTGCGCGACGTGCTCATCTCCGGCGGCGACGGCCTGACCCTCGCCCCCAAGCTCTTCGAGTCGATCCTGCGCGGGCTCCGGGAGATCCCCCACATCGAGATCATCCGCATCGGCTCGCGCGTGCCGGTCTTCCTGCCTCAGCGCGTCGACGACGAGCTGTGCGCGGTGCTCGAGAAGTACCACCCACTGTGGATCAACCTCCACTTCAACCATCCCGACGAGATCACGCCCGAGGTCTCGCGAGCCGTGGACAAGCTGACTAGGGCGGGCCTGCCGGTGGGCAACCAGTCCGTCCTGCTGGCCGGGGTGAACGATTGCGTGCACATCCAGCGCGCGCTCGTCCACAGGCTCGTCGAGAACCGCATCCGCCCGTACTACCTCTACCAGTGCGACCTGGTCGAGGGCTCGGGCCATTTCCGCACCCCGGTGGGCAAGGGCCTCGAGATCATGGAGGGCCTGCGCGGCCACACCTCGGGCTATGCCGTGCCCACCTACGTCATCGACGCCCCCGGCGGCGGCGGCAAGATCCCGGTCATGCCCAACTACCTCATCAGCTACTCGGACCACAAGGTCGTGCTGCGCAACTACGAGGGCTACATCACGACCTACGAGGAGCCGCCCACCTACCAGCGTCATGACTCGGCGTCATGCACCTATTGCCAGCACGAGCGGCCCGAGCCCGGGCAGTCGGGCGTGCTCGGCCTCCTCGAAGGCGAGCGCATGTGGATCGAGCCGAAGGGTTTCACTGAGATCCACAGCCGCGGCAACATCGAGCAGCACCGCCTCCAGGACCCTGCGAAGTGGGTGCCTTACGGCGTGGGGGCCATCGAGGGTCGCTCACGCGTGGCGCTGTCCGCGATCGAGGCGGGCGGCGCGTCCGCCGCGGAACCCAACGGCGAGAAGCCGGAGTTCGGGCCGGGCGAAGAACCCCGTCCGCGCGACGGCGAGCCGACCGGCTCGGCCCACGGGGAGCTGCTGTAGGGGATCGCGGCGCGGGCCACGGCCGGTTCGCAGCTCGCCGTGTCAGTACTACTGGCACCGCGCCGGCTATTCGCCGCATCGAGGCGGCGAAGCGGTGAGATCCGCGGCCTTACGCGACGGTTCGTCAGTCGTACTGGCAGATTGATGCTCAGATCATCCCTGGGCCGGGGATGTACGGTCCCGTGCCAGTACTACTGACATCCGTGCGCGGAAGCCGACATCGGGGCGGTCCGCCGACGTGCAGTAGGCTTCGGGCCATGGAGACCTGGCAGGCCATCGATTCCCTGCGCGTGGTGCGCAGCTTCGCTGCCCGCCCCCTGGAGGCCGACCACCTGCGCCGCATCCTCCACGCCGGCCGGCGCACGGGCAGCTCCAAGAACCGCCAGGCCTGGGCCTTCATCGTCGTGCGCGACCGCGCTCACCTGGCCGAGCTGTCGAAGGTCGGGCCGTACGCGGGGCACCTGGCCGGGGCGGCCGTGGCCATCGCGCTGGTCGGACCGCGGGAGAAGGATCGCTGGGACCTTGGGCGGGCGGCGCAGGACATGGTCCTCGCCGCCTGGGCGCTGGGCATCGGCAGCGTGCCTGCCACCGTCTACGAGCCCGAGCTGGCCAGCCGGCTGCTGGGTCTGCCGGACGACCAGGAGTGCCCCTACCTCCTCTCCTTCGGCTACCCGGCCGACCTCGACGTCCTGACCCGACCGAACCGCCCGGGCGGCCGCAAGCGGCTCGAGGAGGTCGTCCACGACAGGCGCTGGGGCGAGCGCTGGACGGAGCCGGGGCGATAGACGAGCGGGCAACCTTCGACGCCGCCGTGCTCGAGCTTCTCGCCGCCGTCGAGGAAGTCGAGATCGAGACCCGCCCCGACCCCGCGGTACCGTGGCATCGCGTGATCATCTGGGTGGTCGTCGACGGAGGGGAGGTGTTCGTGCGCTCGGTGCGCGGCACGCGTGGCCGCTGGTACCGCGAGCTCCGGTCGAACCCGCTCGGCGCTCTGCACGCGGATGGCGCGGTCATCCCCGTGCGCGCCGTGCCCGCCGCCGACGCCGCGTCGATCAAGCGCTGCGGTCGCGCGCTGGCCCGCAAGTACGCCGGCGATCCGTCGTTGGACTCTATGCTCGTGCCCGATGTGCTCGAGACCACACTGCGGTTGGTGCCCGCCTGAGTCTCGTGTAACGGCCACGGGGTGGGGACGTCTCTCGGACAGGAGGTGATGGGCGATGGGTGATCCCCAGGTCCTCGAGAGGATCGCGGCCTGGGAGGCGGCCGGGCTCATCGAGTCGGAAACCGCCGAGCGACTGCGCGCTGCGGAAGCGGCCGTCGAGAGCGCGGAGCCGAACTCGCGTGCCGTCGGCGCGGGGGTCGCGAGCTGGTTCCGCTTCAATGTCGCGGAGCTGTTCGGCTACCTCGGGATCGGGTTCCTGATGGCGGCCTACTACTGGGGTGTCTCGAAGGTCGTCGGTGAGACCTGGGAACACGGGACCGGGTGGGCGATCGGGACCGGGCTGGCCGCCATCGTCTACGTCGTGGCTGGGTACGTCGCACGCGACCGTGATGACGCCGCCGGCCGTGCCGCCGGGCCGCTGCTGCTCGTCGGTGGCTTCCAGGTCTTCGTTGCGGTCATGTTCCTGTTCCAGGACATTCCCAGCGCGTCGGACATCGCTCCTGTCGTGGCGACCCTGGTCTGGCTGGCCGCCGCCCTCCTCGCGCGCCGTGCGCTGGCCGCGCTGCCGACCCAGTCGGGGCTGCTGGCGGCCATCGTCTCGTTCGCCTGGGCCGTCGCCGGCTGGGTCGGCCCCATCGTCTTCGGCAGGACGATCTTCGAGTACGGCGCCGTCGACGCGCAGGCGAACCTCCTGCGACCCATCGTCTTCATCGCCTGGATGCTCGGCACGGCGGGGGTGGTGGGTTTCCTCGGCGAGCGGGAGGCCCGGCAGGTGGCCGAGGACCCGGGTGCCGGCCGCCGGGCCGCCCTCACCCGCTTCTGGGCCGCCATGACCGCGGTCATCGGGACCGCCTTCGGTGTCGTGGGCCAGGCCCCCGGTTTCTACGGGCGCGACCTCGAGCCATTCGTCGGGGACGCCATCCTCGTCCTGGTGGCCTGCGCCCTGGTGGCGTTGGCGATGCGCCTGCACGCGACGAGCTACCTCCTCCCGGCCGGCCTGGGGGTGGTCGTTGCGCTGACCGACCTCAACGGCCAGTACGTCGCCGACGAGCTCGGCCTCGGCCCGGCACTACTGCTCGAGGGCGTGGCGCTCCTTGCAGTGGGCTACGGCACGGAGCTGATGCGCCGCCGGCTGGCGCGGCGCAGATCGATAGTCGCTTCCTCCTAGCGCGGGCCACGTGCCGGCTGGTATCGTGCGCGGGTGACCAGCCCGGCCGCCGCACCCCTCGACGACCGGAGGACGCTTGTCGCGTTCGGCGCGTTGGTCCTCGTCGCAGGCGTCAACGCTGTCGCCGTCCGAGCCAGCAACGCCGAGCTCGCGCCGTTCTGGGGTGCCGCCCTGCGCCTCTTCGGTGCGGGCAGCATCTTCTGGGTGCTTGTGTTCGCGCGCCGGTCGTCGTTGCCGCGCGGCCGGGAACTGGTCGGGCCGGTCGTCTACGGCGCTCTCGGCTTCGCGCTCAGCTACGCCTTCGTCTACTTCGGCCTCAAGGAGGCGCACGCGGGAGCGGCCCAGGTCATGCTCGCCCTCGTGCCGCTCCTGACCATGCTGCTTGCGGTGGCGCAGCGGCAGGAGCGCTTTAGGGCCCGCGGACTGGCCGGCGCGGTCGTTGCGGCGGGCGGCATCGCCATCATCTTCGGCGATCAGCTGGGCGGATCGACGCCCCTCGTGTCGCTCCTTGCCCTGCTCATCGGCGCGGCGGTCATCGCCGAGACCGGCATCGTCGTGAAGTGGTTACCGCGCGCCGATCCCATGGTCATGAACGCCGTCGGCATGACCGTCGGCGTCATCCTGCTTCTCGGCCTCTCGGGGATAAGCGGTGAGACCTGGGCGCTGCCGGCCAGGGTCGACACGTGGCTGGCCCTGGGTTACCTGGTGACGTTCGGGTCGGTCGTCGTCTTCACGCTCGCCCTGAGGGTCCTGAGCGCGTGGTCCGCATCGACGGCCTCGTACCAGTTCCTGCTCATGCCGCTCGTGACCATCGCGGTTGCGGCCGCGATCGTGGGCGAACTGCCCAGCGGCGCCTTCCTCGTCGGCGGTGCGGTGGTGCTCCTGGGTGTCTACATCGGGGCCTTCTCCCGCCGAGTCGCCCCCGCCCTGGTGCTGCCCGTCGCTCCCGGCGCCAAGGTCGCGCCCGCGTACGCCGTGATCCCCCCGCCAGTCACTGGGTGCTAGACTCGGACTCCATCTCCGAGCCCACGAGTCGGATATCGATCCCCGCATGCTGATCCTCCGCGACACCCCGGGGCTTCCCGACCCCCATCTCCTGCCGCCCCAGGTGGCCGAGGTCGGGGATCCGTTCGCCGAGCTGCGCGTCGTCCACCTGCTGGCGCGGATCCCGCGCGGCGTCCCCGTCCGCCTGCGCGACCTCGTCGACCGGCTGAACGCGGAGTACGTTGACTGGTCGTTCACGCGACCGGTCGTAGCGACCGCGGTGCTCCAGCTCCAGGCCAACTGGGTGGCCGATTACCGGACCACGGAGGGCATCGTCGTCGGGGACGACGCGGCCGGCGGGACCGTGCGCATCGAGGACTCGAGCCGCGTCGATCCCTGGATCGTGCGGCAGGCGGAGCGGCTGGCCGATGACTGTCGCCAGCGGC
>JBGPMJ010000205.1:0-4756 GCA_041486935.1 Candidatus Limnocylindria bacterium
ATCACGCGAAGACGTCATCAAGCAGGACATCCACGAACTGCACGGGCTGGGCTATGCGCAGGAGCTGTTCCGCACGATGGGCGGCTTCAGCAACTTCGCCATCAGCTTCAGCATCATCTCCATCCTCACGGGGGCGGTCCTGCTGTACGACTACGGCTTGGCCTGGGCCGGGACCGCCGCCGTCCTCATCGGCTGGCCGCTGGTGACCGTGTTCGTCCTGCTCATCGCGGCCTCCATGTCGGAGATCGCCTCGGCCTATCCGACGGCCGGCGGCCTGTACTACTGGGCCAGCCGGATGAAGAACAAGAACTGGGGCTGGTGGACCGCCTGGCTGAATCTGATCGGCCAGTTCGCCATCGTGGCCGGCATCAACTACGCTGCCGCGCTCTTCCTGAACAGCACGATCATCACCCCGGTGCTCGACAAGCTGGGCGTCGCCTACGCGAACACGACAGCGCTGCTGTCCATCGGCGCGACGCCCCTGATCACGGGCGCCCTGTTCACGATGCTCATCCTCGTGCTCATCGAGCTGGCCATGAACATCGCCGGCATCAACCTCGTGGCGATGCTCAACCAGGTCAGCGTCTGGTGGCACATCGCCGTCGTGGCCCTCGTGGTCGTGCTCGTCTTCCTGGCCGGCAAGCCGGATGAGTCGGGCCTCACGCTGTTCGCCCTCCAGCCGGTAGACACCGTCGGCACCTGGGAAAACAACCTCCAGTTCACGACCTTGTCGTATGGGCCGGCGACCACGTACCCCCTCATCTTGGCCTTCTTCTTCTCGCTCCTGCAGGCCAACTGGACGTACACGGGCTACGACGCTTCCGCCCACGTGGCCGAGGAGACGGTCGGGGCACGGGTCGCCAGTGCGTGGGGCGTCTTCCTCTCGGTGGCCGTTTCGGCGGTGGTGGGCTACGTCTTCCTGTTCGCCCTGACCACACACCTGCCGAACCTGACCACGCTCTTCCCTGCCGAGTTGACCGATACAGCGACGTACAGCCAGTACTACTTCGGGGACGGCGCGGCGGTCCTGTCGATCCTCAATTACAACCTCGGCTTCGTGGGCGACCTCCTGGGCGCCGGGATCGCCATCGCCATGGCCTTCTGCGGCCTGTCCTCGGTCGCGTCGGCGGGGCGGATGCTCTACGCCTTCAGCCGCGACGATGGGATGCCGGGCTCGAGCTGGCTGAAGAAGGTGTCCCACCGGTATCGGACCCCCGCCAACGCGCTCGCCGCGATCGTCATCGTGGCCTGGGTGTTCAACGTCGCCGCCGCATACTTCGGAGGTGGCGGCAGCGCCATCGTGATCGTGACGGCCGTCAGCACGATCTTCCTGTACGCCGCCTACGGCGTGACGATCTACCTCGGAGCCACCACGACGGGCTGGCTGTCGGAGCGCGTCTGGAGCCTGGGGCGCTTCTCGAAGCCCGTGGCCTACGTGGCGCTCTTCTGGGTCGTCGTGCTCATCTTCCTCTTCTCGTGGCCGACGTCGGGCAACATCGCGTGGCCCTTCATGGTCGCGGTGGTCCTGTTCCTCGTCGTCTACTACCTCGGTTGGGCGAGACGGAGCTTCCGCGGTCCGCATGCCATGGGCATCGAGGCGCGGCTGACCGAGATCGAGAAGGAGTTCGAAGAGGCGGCCGAGCACCTCGGAGGCCCGACCCCCGCCTGACGCGTCCCCATCCCGCCGGGCCCTCGGGCCACGGCGGCATCCATCGAGCGTTTCGGGGCCGGCCGGCTCGTCCGGCCGGCCCCACCTTTCCTGCGAGGCGACGATGAGCGACAAACACCGCAAGCACCCGATGCTCGAGGAGCTGGAGGCGATGATCCGCGATGGGCGGGTGGATACCCTCATCGTGGCCTTCACCGACATGCAGGGCCGCCTCATGGGCAAGCGCGTCCAGGCGCAGGCGTTCCTGTCCGGCGTCATCGACCACGGCGCCCACTTCTGCACCTACCTGCTGGGCACCGACATGGAGATGAACACGCCCGACGGGTTCGCGCTGATGAACTGGGAGACCGGCTACGGCGACTGGATCGCGTCGCCGGTGTGGGACTCGATGCGCGTCCTGCCCTGGCTGGAGAAGACGGCCATCGTCCTCTCCGACACGATCGACGATGAGACGCACGCCGAGATCCCGGTCTCGCCGCGCACCATCCTCAAGCGCCAGGTGGCGACCGCGGCGGAGATGGGCTTCGTCATCAAGGCCGGCTCGGAGTTCGAGTACTACGTCACGCGTGACTCGTGGGAGGACATGCACCGCAAGGGCTGGACCGTGCCCGACCGCTTCGGCACCTACAACGAGGACTACCACCTCCTCCAGGCGACCAAGGCCGAGCCGCTGCACCGGCTGCTGCGCAACCAGATGACCGAGGCGCGCATCCCGGTGGAGTTCAGCAAGGGCGAGGCGGCGCCCGGCCAGCACGAGGTGAACATCCGCTACGACGAGGTCATGGAGTCGGCCGACCGGAGCGTACTGTTCAAGCACGGCGCGAAGGAGATCGCCTACCTCAACGGCTGGGGCATCACCTTCATGGCCAAGCCCGACCACACCTGGACCGGCTCGTCGGGCCACCTGCACATGAGCGTCTGGAACGCCGACGGGTCACGCTCGCTGATGGCCGACGAGAAGAGCGACGCGCCGTACCACATGTCGCAGACGATGCGCTACTTCCTGGGCGGCATGATGAAGCTGGTGCGCGAGCTGTCCGTCTTCATCGCTCCGAACATCAACTCGTACAAGCGCTTCGCGGTCGCCTCCTGGGCGCCGGTCAACGTCGTCTGGGGTTGGGACAACCGCACCACCGGCTTCCGGGTCGTTGGCCACGGGCAGGCCCTGCATATCGAGTGCCGCTTCCCCGGCGGCGACATGAACGCCTACCTGACCTACGCGGCGATGGTCGGCGCGGGGCTGTGGGGTATCCGCAACAAGGTCGAGCCGCCGGACGAGTACAAGGGCAACGGATACGTGGCCACCGGCTGCGACCGCATGCCGCGAGCCTTGTACGAGGCCATCATGGAGCTGGAGCGGTCGGAGGCCGCGGTGGAGATCTTCGGGGCGGACGTGGTTGCGCACTACCTCAACGCCGCGCGCGTCGAGCAGCACGCCTACGACGCCGTCGTGCACCCCTGGGAGCGGGAGCGCTACCTGGAACGAAGCTGAACGGGGCGCATGCACCCCGAGCATGCGAGTGACGGGATCGACGCTCGACTGCGTGCGGATGACCGCTCATCGACGGGCAGTCGCGCTCGGCTTCGCCGGTTCGGATGCCCGGCCGTCATAGCGGTCCGATCAGCTAGGCGCGCCCGAACCGCAGCTCCCCGCCCGGGGCCGGGCCGAGGTACGTGGCCAGCCCCTCGTCGAGCGGCGTCAGTCGCCGAGGCATCCGCGCCAGAAGCGGACCCACGTCCACGGTTGCCGGCTGGTTGATGAAGTCGACCGCGCTCGGGGTGAGGGGCGGGCGCGGCAGGAACGAGAGCGGCCAGGCGGCGAGCTTGAGGAGGAGGGTCGGGCCGGGCAGGATCGGGCGCGGTGTGGCCGCCATGGCGACGGCCCTGCGGATCACCTCGTGCATCGGCATCGTCTCGGGGCCGCCGACCTCGAAGACCTGGTCGACGGCGGCCTCCATGGTGAGGCTGTCGGCGGCGAGCCGGGCGATGTCGTCGATGAAGACCGGCGCCATGAGCTGGCGGCCGCGGTTCGTGAGCGGCACGAAGGGCAGCGTCCGGGCGAAGGCCAGGAAACGGTTCAACGCCACGTCACGTGGGCCGTAGATCCAGGTGGGCCGGATGATCGTGTAGGCGATGCCGCTCCGGCGCACGGCTTCCTCGGCACGCCACTTGGCGCGGAACCAGACCCGCTTCGCGTCCGGTGCAGCGCCGGCGCCGGAGATGTAGGTGACGCGGCTGACGCCGGCCTCCTGGGCAGCCGCGACGAGCCGTTCCGTACCGGCCGCGTCGACGTCCATGAAGGTATCGCCGCGGCGCGGGTTCTCCATGGGGTAGTTCGGGAAGGCGAGGGCGATGACGAGTGCGTCGATGCCGGCGAGCGTGCGCCCGAGGGTGGCCGGCACGGCGATGTCGGCCGCGCGGATCTCCACGTCGTCGGGGAGCGGGCCTCGAGCTGCCTCGCCGCGGTGCGAGAGAACGACCAGCCGGTGGCCGCGGCGCCGCAGCTCGGCGGCGATGGCCCCGCCGACGAACCCGCTCCCGCCCGCGACGGCGACCGTCAAGGCGGGATCGGCGATGCCGGCGGGAGCGAAGATGGCTTCGATCGCCGCGGCGCGGTAGCGGAACATGCGCTCGAGGGCCGGCCGCACGAGGCGGTCGTGGAAGGCGTCGCCGAAACGGCCGAGCGGAAGCTCGTAGACGATCTCGTCGTCGATGCGCGTGCCGTTCGCGACAGGTGCGAACGCGTGACGATGCTCCCAGCGCCGGTACGGTCCGCGGAGTTGCACGTCGGCAAAGCCATGCGGCGGATCGCAGGCGTCGATGCGGGTCCGCCAGGTCGTCCCGATGCCCAGCACCGGTCGGACCGTGTAGTCGATGACCAGGCCCGCCTGCATCGCCCGGTCGGCGCTGCGGATGACGATGCCGAACTCGGGCGGCATGATCCGGCCGAGGTTCTCCGGCCGGGAGAAGAAGGCGAAGACCCGAGCGAGTGACGCCGGGACGGTCTGACTGGTGCTGAGCGTGCGCGTGCGGGCCATGGCCCCATTCTCGTCCAGTTGGCCCGGGTTCGGCGCGCGTGGCCCGCCG
>JBGPMJ010000206.1:0-4754 GCA_041486935.1 Candidatus Limnocylindria bacterium
CAGCCCCAACCTCTGGATCTGCACGTCCTGCGGCAACTGCGCCCGGCTGTGCCCGAGGGAGGTGGACATCCCGGGCACCATCCGCGCGGCCCGGGAGCTGTCCCTGCTCGAGGGCAACGTCCCACCCGAGCTGGCCCAGGCCTTCGAGAACCTCCAGCGCCAGGGCAACCCGCAGGGCGAGTCGCCGCGCAAGCGGGTCGACTGGGTGGCCGAGGCGGGCGTCCCGGTGCCGCTCATCAGCGCGCTCGGGCGGCCGGTGGACGTGCTCTGGTACGTCAGCGACTACACCTCCTATCACCCCCGCGGCAAGGATGCCGCGCGGGCCATGGCCCGCGTGCTGACCGCGCTCGGGGTGGACTTCGCGATCCTCGGCCCGGAGGAGCGCAGCGACGGCGACTCGGCCCGCCTGGCCGGCGAGACGGGCCTCTTCGAGCTGCTCGCGGAGCAGAACATCAAGGCCTTCGCCAAGTACGAGTTCAAGCGGCTCGTGGTCATGGACCCCCACGCCTACAACGCCTTCCGCAACCACTACCCCCGGCTGGGCTGGGCGGGCGAGGTGCTGCACTACACGCAGTTCCTCGCCGAGCATGTCGAGCGCATCGCCTGGCGCTCCCGCGTGGACGTCGCGGTGACCTACCACGACCCGTGCTACCTCGGGCGCAACAACGGCGAGTACGACGCGCCACGGAAGCTGCTCGCGGCGATCCCCGGCGTGCGCCTCACGGAGATGCCCCACAGCCGGGCCAACGGCTACTGCTGCGGCGGGGGGGGCGGGGGCATGTGGCTCGACGGCTTCGTGGCCGAGCACGTCTCGGAGCGCCTCTCCGAGCGGCGCGTGCGCGAGGCCGTGGCCACCGTGGGCCTCGACGGCAGCGGGGTGCTCTCGGTGGCCTGCCCCTACGAGCCCTCGCGCTTCGAGGACGCCGTGAAGTCCACCGGCAACGACGGGCGCATCGTCGTGCGCGACATCATCGAGCTGATCGACCAGGCGATGCAGCCGATGCCCACCCCGGCGGCATGAACGCCGGCAGGAGGGTGGGTGTCCTATCGGACGTGCATGGCAATGTGTACGCCCTCGAGGCTGTGCTGCGGGATGCCCGAGACCAGGGCTGCGACGCCCTGGTCGTCGCTGGAGACCTTGCTGCCTACGGGCCTGCACCGGTGGAGACGGTCGACCTCCTGGCTGGGCTCGACGCGCTGATCGTCCGGGGCAACACCGATCGCTACCTTGCCGAGGGCGAAGGCTGGTCCCCTCGCGGACGGGACCCCGATCGTGCCGACTCGCTGCGCTGGACACGGGAGCTGCTCGGCGAGGAGCGTCTCCGCTTCCTCGGCCATCTTCCGCCCTCGGCGAGCCTCGACGGCTGCCTGGTCGTGCATGCCTCCCCCGAGGACGACGAGCGGGGCATCGGGCCGGACACGCCGGACGAGGAGATCCAGGCCCACGCCTGGCAGGGCACCATCCTGTGCGGCCACACCCACCGCCCCCTCCACCGCCACGTGCCGGGCCGGCAGATCGTGAACGCGGGGAGCGTGGGCTGGCCCCTGGACGGCGACCCTCGGCCGAGCTACGCGATCCTGGAGCGCGGTCCCGACGAGCACGAGCTGCCCTGGCGGGTCTCCCTGCACCGGGTGGACTACGACCGCAGCCGTCCGCTGGCCGAGCTCGAGCGGCGCCGGGTGCCGTGGCGGCACGTCGTGCGGCACTACATCGAGACCGCGACGTGGCGATCCCAGATGAGCGAGGTCCAGAGGTCCTCATGACGCTCGTACCGCCGCACGGGCCGAGCCGCACCCTCCAGCCGTTGCTCATGCCGGCCGGGGAACGTGACGAGGAGCGGGCACGGGCGGCCCGTCTGCCCGCCATCCAGATGACGTCGCGCGAGACCTCCGACCTCATCATGCTGGGGATCGGCGCCTTCACGCCACTCAGCGGGTTCATGGGCGCGGCCGACTGGCGCAGCGTGTGCGACCAGCTGTGCCTCAGCGACGGCACCTTCTGGCCCATCCCCATCACCCTCGCGGCCAGCGCCGGGGATGCCGGTCAGCTCGCGGAGGGTCAGCAGGTGGCCCTGGTCGACGGCGAGAGCGGCGAGCTGATGGGGACCATGCGGGTCGAGGAGCGCTACCGGATCGACCGGCAGCACGAGTGCCAGGAGGTCTTCCGGACCACCGACCCCGGGCACCCCGGCGTAGCCAAGGTCCTTCAGCAGGGCGAAGTCAACCTGGCCGGGCCGGTGCGGGTGCTCTCCGAGGGCCCGTTCCCCGAGCGCTACCAGGGCATCTACCTCCGGCCCGCCGAGACCCGGGAGCTGTTCGAGGCCAAGGGCTGGAGCACGGTCGCGGCCTTCCAGACCCGCAACCCGATGCACCGGGCGCACGAGTACCTCGCCAAAGTCGCCATCGAGGTGTGCGACGGGCTGCTCATCCACCAACTTCTGGGGCGCCTGAAAGAGGGCGACATCCCCGCCGAGGTCCGCGTGCGGGCCATCGACGCCCTCGTCTCCCACCACTTCGTGCCCGACACCTGCGTGCAGGCGGGGTATCCCATGGAGATGCGTTACGCCGGACCGAGAGAAGCACTGCTGCACGCGGTCTTCCGGCAGAACTTCGGCTGCAGCCACCTCATCGTGGGCCGCGACCACGCCGGAGTCGGCAGCTACTATGGGCCGCTCGACGCCCAGCGCATCTTCGACGAGATCCCGGCCGGCGCCCTGGAACTGCGGCCGCTGCGCATCGACCTCACCTTCTTCTGCTCCGGCTGCGACGGCATGGCCTCGATCCGGACCTGTCCCCACGACTCCGGGCAGCGGCTGCTCATCAGTGGCACCGACCTCCGCCGGATGCTCTCCCAGGGCGAGCCGGTGCCGGAGCACTTCAGCCGCCCCGAAGTGCTGGCGATCCTGCGCGACTACTATCTGGACGTCGCGCAGTCCGCGGCCGCCCGCGACCGCGCCGCCGAACTCACCCCAGCCGGAAGCCTTCAACAGGAGGGAAGAGCCTAGCCATGCCCACCTACGTCAACCCCGACAAGTGCGATGGCTGCAAGGCGCTCGACAAGCCTGCCTGCGCCTACATCTGTCCGAACGACCTGATGGTCCTGGACACGGCCCTCGGCAAGGCCTTCAACCAGGAGCCCGACCAGTGCTGGGAGTGCTACGCCTGCGTGAAGACATGCCCGCAATCGGCCATCGCGATGCGTGGCTATTCGGACGTGATGCCGCTGGGCGCGAGCCTCACACCGCTGCGCGGCACGGAGTCGATCATGTGGACGGTGCAGTACCGCGACAAGCGGGTGAAGCGCTTCAAGTTCCCGATCCGGACCACGCCCTGGGGCACCATCGACCCATTCGCGGGCATGCCCGAGCCTGACATCTCCCGCATCAAGGATCCCCACCTGGCCGGTGAGGACGTCTGGCTGGGTGTCGATCGTCTTCCGGTAGCCGAGGGGATGGTCTCGTGAACGCGCCCGAAGTCGAAGTCGTCGAAACGGACCTGCTCATCCTCGGCGGCGGCATGGCCGGCTGCGGGGCCGCCTACGAAGCCGGCTACTGGGGCCGTGCCCGAGGACTGCGGACCACGATCGTGGAGAAGGCGGCGGTCGAGCGCAGCGGCGCCGTGGCCATGGGTCTCTCGGCCATCAACTGCTACATGGGCCTGCGCTGGGGCGAGAACCAGCCCGAGGATTTCGTGCGCTACGTGCGCCAGGACCTGATGGGGCTGTGCCGCGAGGACCTCGTCTACGACATCGCCCGCCACGTGGACGCGTCCGTCCACCAGTTCGAGGAGTGGGGCCTGCCCATCTTCAAGAACGAGGACGGTCGCTACAAGCGCGAGGGCCGCTGGCAGATCATGATCCACGGCGAGTCGTACAAGCCGATCGTGGCGGAGGCGGCCAAGGGGGCCATCGGGCCCGAGAACGTCTACGAGCGGATCTTCGTCTCCCATGTGCTGAAGGATCCCGGCACCGGACGGGCCTCCGGCGCCATCGGCTTCTCCGTGCGCGAGAACAAGATCTTCGTGTTCAAGGCCCGGGCCGTCATCTCCTCGGCCGGCGGTGCCACCGGCGTCTTCCGCCCCCACGCCGTGGGCGAGGGGCTGGGCCGTATCTGGTACGCGCCGTGGAACACCGGCTCGGCCTACTCGCTGATGATCAAGGCCGGCGCGACGATGACGCAGATGGAGCATCGGCTCGTGGTCACGCGCTTCAAGGACGGCTACGGGCCGGTGGGCATGTGGTTCCTGCTGTTCAAGGGCAAGGTCAAGAACGCCTACGGCGAGCTGTACGAGGAGACCCAGGCCGCCGCTCTCGACGAATTCCCGCCCTACGGCGCAGCCCGACCGATCCCCACCCCATTGCGCAATCACCAGATGCTGCGTGACCAGGCGCAGGGACGGGGCCCCCATTACATGCGCACCGACGAGGCGCTGCAGGCCAAGACGGCCGGCCTGGACCCCAAGGCGATCCGCGAGATCGAGAGCGACGCCTGGGAGGACTTCCTCGACATGACCATGTCGCAGGCGCTCCTGTGGGCCTCGAACAACATCGACCCGGCCGTCGACCCCTCGGAGTTGACTCTCACCGAGCCGTACCTCATGGGCTCGCACTCCTCGGCCACGGGTGCCTGGGTCAGTGGACCCGAGGATCTCGCCCCGCCGGGATACTTCTGGGGTTACAACCGCATGACCACCGTGCCGGGGCTCTTCGCGGCCGGGGACGGCGTGGGCGGGTCGGCGCACAAGTTCTCGTCGGG
>JBGPMJ010000207.1:0-4682 GCA_041486935.1 Candidatus Limnocylindria bacterium
CAGCTCCGCCAGCCGCGTCCGCGCCCGTGCCTCCGACCCGGCCGCGGCGAACGCCGCGGCCCCGCTCAGGTCGGCGTTCAGCCGGCCGCCGTTGCGTGCCCGCGCCCGCTCGCGTGCCAGCGCGATCCGTGCCGCGACGACCGCGCTCGCCTCCGGCTCCGGCCCGGAGAGCAGCTCGCGTGGCGCGACGCGCCCCAACTCGACGCGCAGGTCGAGCCGGTCGAGGAGCGGGCCGCTCACCCGGCGCACGTAGCGCTCTGGGTCGCCCGGCGCGCAGCGGCAGGCCCGCTGGGGGTCGCCCCAGTACCCGCAGCGACAGGGGTTCATGGCGGCCACGAGCTGCAGCCGCGCCGGATAGCGCACCTGGCCGGCCGCGCGGGAGATGACCACGCTCCCCTCCTCGAGCGGCTGGCGCAGCGCGTCGAGGACGCCTCGATCGAACTCGGCCAGCTCGTCGAGGAAGAGCGTGCCCCGGTGGGCCAGCGTCACTTCGCCGGGCAGCAGCCGCGGCCCACCGCCGACCAGCGCGGCGTAGCTCGCGGTGTGGTGCGGCGCCCGGAACGGCCGCCGCCGCCCCGGGCGCCGGCCATCGCCGAGCAGCCCGGCAACGCTGGCGATGACCGCCACCTCCAGCGCCTCGTCGTCGTCGAGCGGCGGCAGCAGGCCCGGGATGGCCCGCGCGAGCAGCGTCTTGCCGGCGCCCGGCGGGCCGACCATGAGCAGGTTGTGGCCGCCGGCCAGCGCGACCTCGAGCGCCCAGCGCGCGAAGGGCTGGCCTCGCACCTCGCGCAGATCGACCGGCTCGAGCCCCGAGACCAGGGCCACGCGGCCCTCCGGCGCGGCGTCGGTGGGAGCCGCGGTCCCGGCAGCGGGCAGCCCGGAGACGCCGATCACGGGCCGGCGAGCGGCGGACATCGCCCGGCGGCCGCGCGGGCCGGCCACCAGCCGGGCGGCATCGTCGAGCCCGTCGAGGCCGAGCACCTCGACGCCGTCGACCAGGCGTGCCTCCTCGAGGTTCGCCGCCGGCACGGCCACCCGGCGATGTCCGGCGCGGGCGAGCGTGGCGACCATGGGCAGCACGCCCGGCACGGCTTGCAAAGTACCGTCGAGGGACAGCTCGCCGAGCAGGGCCCAGGTGCCTCCCCCGGCCCGGATCTGCTCCGACGCGACGAGGATGCCCACGGCGATGGCGAGGTCGTAGGCCGCGCCGTGCTTGCGCCGGTCGGCCGGCGCCAGGTTGACCGTGATGCGACTGGCCGGGTAGGCGAAGCCGGCGTTGCGGATGGCGGCGCGCACGCGCTCCCGGGCCTCCGAGAGGGCCGCGTCGGGGAGCCCCACGATGTGGCAGACGGGCAGGCCGGGACTGACGTCGACCTCGACGCGCACGAGCGCGCCGTGCAGGCCGCTGACGACGGCAGTGACGAGGGTCGCGAGCATCCGCCGACCCTACGCGGCGCGGCTCATCCCCGGCTCATCGGCGACTCTCCGGGCGCTTGCCGCCCGGCTGGTGGAAACGGCGGTCAGGAGCTGACGCGGGCCAGTTGCGGGACGGCGCCCGGACCGGCCACCTGCTTGTCGATGACCCGCGCGAAGTCGAGGACGGCGCGGCCGAGCAGCGAGTCCGCCTTCGTGAACATGAAGGGCGCGCCGCTGTTGAGGGCGCTGATCGCGGCCCGGTACTCGTTGACGATCTGGAAGTCGATCTTCCGCTTGAGCGCACCCTCGGCGTTCTTGACGTTGATGCCGGTGAAGGCGTTGGAGCGGTTGAGCACGAGCTGGACCTTGTCGCGCGGCACGCCCAGCTGGGTCATCGTCTCGAGCACGAGGCGCACGTTCTTCAGGCACGAGAGGTCGGCCGTCATGACCACGAAAACCGCGTCGGCCGCGGTCACGACATCGAGGTTCGTCTCGTCGAGGCGCTTGTCGATGTCGATCAGGACGTAGTCGTACAGGCCGCGCAGCTGTTCCACGATGCGGGACATGTGGTGCTGGTCGGCGCTGACCAGCTCGGCCGTCTCGGGCGAGGGCGGCGCGAGCAGGAGGTCGACACCGGAGTCGTGCTTGACCAGGACCGAGCGCAGCAGGTCCTGGTCGATGGTCGTCGCGGTCACGACGTCCACGATCGACTTGCGGTCGAGACCGAGGTCGAGGAAGACGCGATGGTCGCCGAACTGCAGGTTGCCGTCCACGAGAACGACCTTGCGCCCGATCTCCCGGTGCAGGGCGATGGCCGTGTTGATGGCGATCGTCGTGGTGCCCACGCCGCCCTTCGCGCCATAGAAAGCGTGGACCCGGCCCAGGGGCGGCTTGCCCATCAGGAGGTCCCGCGGAGCGAAGCGCGCCAGCAGGCTCTTGATGCGGGCAAGCAGCTCGGCCGGGTGGAAGGGCTTGATCTGGTAGTCGTCCGCCCCGGCGCGCAGGCCGCGCACCTTCTGCTCCACGTCGGCCTCGGCCGTGAGCATGATGATCGGCACGTGCGCGCCCGGGCCCTCGTCGGCGCGGATCTTCGCGGCCACCTGGTAGCCGTCCATCTTCGGCAGCATCACGTCGAGGAGCATCAGGTCGGGGCTCTCGGCGGCCCACTTCTTCAGCCCCTCGGCGCCGTCCGAGGCGACGATGACCTCGTATCCCTCCTGCTTGAGGGTGTAGGTCAGCAATCGTTGGATGTTCGGGTCGTCGTCGACGACGAGGATCCTGGCGGACATCCGCTCCTCTTCTTGTCTTCAGCGAACGGGAACGCCCGGGCGGGCGGCGTCGCAGCCATGATAGCGCCGCACCCCCGGGCGTCCGAGGCCCATTGGTACCAGTCGGTCAGGCCCCGCTCGGCCCTCCCTCCGACCGGCTGCGATCCAGGTATCCGGCCAGCGGCTTGAGCAGCTGCGTGAACTCGAAGGGGATGATGAACTTCGTGGCCGCACCGGCACCGAGCGCCTTGAGCGCCTCGAGGTACTGGAGCGCCATCGTCTTCTCGTCCACACCCTTGGCGGCCGAGAAGATCCGCTGCAGCGCCTCGCTGAAGCCTTCGGCGCGCAGGATGGCCGACTGCCGGTCGCCCTCGGCGCGCAGGATGGCGGCCTGCTTCTCGCCCTCGGCGACGTTGATGGCCGCCTGCCGCGAGCCCTCCGACTCGGTGATCACGGCGCGTCGTGTCCGCTCTGCCGAGAGCTGGCGGTTCATGGCGTCCTGGACGTCGCGCGGCGGGGTGATCTCGCGGATCTCGACCGTGGTGACCTTGCCGCCCCAGCGCTCGGTCTGCTCGTCGAGCTTGGCCCGCAGGACCTCGTTGATCTGCTCCCGCTTGCTGAGCACGTCGTCCAGCGAGATGTCGCCGATGACCGCCCGCAGCGTCGTCGTGGCGATGCCCTGCAGCGCGCCGGCGAAGTAGCTGACGTTGACGATGCTCTTGAGGGGGTCGGCGATGCGCCAGTAGATGAGGAAGTCGATGTTGATCGGCGCGTTGTCCTTGGTGATCGTGGTCTGGCTGGGCACCTCGATGAACTGCTCGCGCAGGTCGGCACGCACCGGCCGGTCGACGATCGGGATGAGGAAGATGAGCCCGGGACCGCGCACCAGGCTGTCGTCCGTCTTCCCCAGCCGGAAGACGACCAGCCGGTCGTACTGGCGGACGATCCGGACGCTGAGGTAGAGGAAGATGACGGCGATGGCGAGGACGACGGCCGCTCCCACCGCCAGCCCGATGAATGCATCCATGTGTCTTTCCTTCGCGCTAGGTGGATGACCCGCCGTGATCGGCGGGTTCGACGATGACGGTCAGGCCCTCCTGACGGATGACGCGCACCGGCGTGCCCCGTTGCAGCGGCCGCTCGTCCGCGGCGCGGGCGCTCCATTCCTCGCCCGCCACGTAGACCGTGCCGACTGGCAACAGGGGGTTGCGGACCTCGCCGAGGGCGCCCGCCGCGAAGGACGCGCCGACCGTGCCCGGCGACGGCCGCATGCGTCGCGAGCGCAGCGCGACCGTGACGATGACGAGCATGAAGCCGCCAGTCGTGGCCACCATGGCCACGATGATCGGCGTGGCCACCGCGACGTCCGGCGCGGTGGGGCTGCCGACGTCCGTGTAGAGCGCGGCCGCCCCGAGCGCGAAGGTGACGAGCCCGCCGATCGCGAGCAGTCCATGGCTGGTCACGGTCAGCTCGAGGATGAAGAGGATCCCGGCCAGCCCGAGCAGGAGCAGGCCGCCGACGTTGAGGGGCAGGCTGCCGAAGCCGATGAAGGCCAGGATGATGGCCAGCGCGCCCAGGATGCCGGTCACGAAGTTCGGGTTCTGTAGCTCGAAGAGGAGCCCATAGAAGCCGACCGTGAAGAGGATGAAGGCGATGTTCGGGTCGGCCAGCAGGTGCAGGAACCCCTCGAAGGGGCTCATGCCGGCCTCGCTCACCGAGGCGCCCGTGGTATCCAGCGTCACGTCGCTGCCGTGGACCTTGACGGTCCGCCCGTCGATGGCGGCCAGGAGCCCGGGCAGGTCGGCGGCGAAGCCGTCCACGAGGCGCTTGTCGATGGCCTGCTGGGCGGTGTAGGAGACGGCGCTCCTGACGGTCTCCACGGCCGCATCGACATCGCGGCCGCGCGCGTCGGCAATGCTCGTGATCAGCGCGATGGCGTCGTTCATCACCTTCTCGCCGAGCGTGCCCGTGATGTCCTCGCCATGTCCTCCGACCGGC
>JBGPMJ010000208.1:0-4680 GCA_041486935.1 Candidatus Limnocylindria bacterium
GAGCATGGGCGTCTCGATCTCGACGAAACCGTGTGCGTGGTGCACGCGCCGGATCTCCTCCACGAGGCGCGAGCGGGCCAGGATGCGGCGCAGCATCGGCTCCCGACGCAGGTCGAGGTAGCGGAACTTGAGGCGGACCGCCTCGTCGGTTTCCTGGTCGGGCTCGTTGATGGGGAAGGCGGGGGTCTTCGCCGTCGAGAGGATGGTCACCTCCGCGGCCCGCAGCTCGACCTCGCCGGTGGCCAGCTTCGGGTTCTCCGTGCCCGCCAGCCGGGCGGCCAGCATGCCCTCCACGCGCACCACGAACTCGTTGCGCACGGTGGCGGCGGCAGCGTGCGCGTGCGGCGCCTCCTGTGCGTCCACGACCACCTGGGTGATGCCGTAGCGGTCGCGCAGGTCGAGGAAGATGAGCTGCCCGAGGTCGCGCCGCCGGTGGACCCAGCCGGCCAGGCTCAGCCGGCGGCCGACGTGCTCGCGGCGCGCGTCGCCGCAGGTGAGGTCGCGGAAGTGGGTCTGCATGGGCTTCACATGGTAGTCGAACGTCTCATGCCGGCCGCCATGCGCCCGAAGGGCACCGTGCCCACGGCCACGCCGACCACCACGAGGCCGACACCGAGCAGCTGGAGCGGCGAGGGCGTCTCGGCCACGATGATCATGGCCAGGAAGATCGAGGCGACCGGCTGGCTGAGCAGGAGCAGGGAGGTGGTCACGGCCGGCAGGCGCGGCAGCGCGACAGCGATGAGCAGGCCTCCGGCCGTCTGCGCGCTGAGGGCGAGGAGGACGAGCCAGCCGAGTGACGGCCAGCCGGGGAATGGGCCGAGGTCGCCGACGACGAGCCCGCCCAGCGCCGAGAAGATCGCCGTGGCCACCGTCGCATCGAGGATGGGTCCGGCGACGTGGCGGCCGTCCTGGCCCCGTCGCAGCACGAGCAGGTAGCCCGCGTACGAGGCGGCGGTGAGGAGCCCGAGGATGACGCCGAGCCCCGGATCCGAGCCATACGCACCTCTGCCGATCACACCCGAGATGAGCACGACCCCGATGAGGGCGACCGGGACGGCTGTCACCAGGCGGTTGGCCGGCCGCTCCCCGAGGACGAGCCACCCGATGAAGCCGACGAAGATGACCTGGAGGTTGCCCATCACGGTCGCCAGGCCCGCGCCGAGGTAGACGATGGCGTGGTGGAAGAAGGTCAGGTCGGCGGCGAAGAAGATGCCGGCCACGAATGCCAGGGCCCGCTGACGGCGGGTGCGTCCGCCCTGCCGGCGATCCTCCAGCCACGCGAGGAGCAGCAGCGGGGGCACCGCGAAGGCGGCACGGTACGTGGCCGCCGCGGAGGGCGAGACGGCGGCGAAGATGACGAGGATGCCCGAGAACGCGATGCACATCGCGCCGCCGAGCACGGCCAGCGTGGGCATGGCCGTGGATCGGGAGGAGGTCACCTGGCGGCGGACGTCGACATGGCCGCCGTATCCTACGCGAGCGGGCCGCCCCGGCCCGTCGCAGCCGTACCGAGGAGCGCCCCCCGACATGCTCACCGAACGACGGATCCATGCCACCCTGCCCGCCGCCGACATGGAACGCGCCCGTGCCTTCTACGAGGGCACGCTCGGCTTCACGCCGCTGATGATCCTTCCCGGCGGGGTCCTCTACGGCGCCGGCGACGGCTCGGTCTTCACCGTCTTCCCGACGCCCAACCGGGCCTCGGGCACGCACACCCAGGCGGGCTGGACGGTCACGGACATCGAGGCCGAGGTCGCCGATCTCAAGGCCCGCGGCGTCGTCTTCGAGGAATACGACCTGCCGAACTTCAAGACGGTGGGCAGCATCGCGGCCACGGGGCCCAATCGAGGCGCCTGGTTCCGCGACTCGGAGGGCAACCTGCTCGGCCTCATCCAGTTCGCGACGCCCGTCTGAAACGGGCCTTGTCGGTCAGGCGTCCGGGGGGCCGTGGCGGTGTGCGGCGTGCGCCCGGGTCAGCTCCCGGGCGAGGTCGGGGAGGTTGACGAGGCGCTGGGTCGCCGCCGGTAGGTCACGCACCTGGACCTGGCCGTGGTCCAGCTCGTCGCCCACGATGACCGCGAAGTGCGCGCCGTCGCGGGCCGCGCCCTCGAGCTGGCGCCCGAGCTTGCGCGTGGCCAGGTCGGCGCGGGCGGCGAGCCCCGCCGCGCGCAGCTCCGTGGCGATGCGCAGGCGCGTGGAGGTATCGGCCGGGTCGGCGCCGACCACCGCCACCGCCGGGTTGGCCGGCGCCTGGGGGGCCACGCCCGCGTCCGCCAGCGCGAGCACGACGCGATCGAGCCCGAGCGCAAAGCCGATCCCCGGCGTGGGCTTGCCGCCCAGCAGCTCCACGAGCCCGTCGTACCGTCCGCCGCCGCCCAGCGCCGCCTGCTGGCCCTCGGCGCCGGGGCGGTAGTACTCGAACGCGGTGCGCGTGTAGTAGTCGAGGCCGCGCACGAGACCTCGCTCCCGGCGGTGCGGCACGCCCAGCACCGTGAGGTGGGCCCGGACCGCGGCGAAGTGCCCGGCGCAGGCGGCGCAGAGGTGTTCGGCGATGTCCGGCGCGGTCGCGATGAGGTCGGCGATGTCGGGGTCCTTGGAGTCGAGGAGGCGCAGCGGGTTCGTGACCAGGCGCTCGCGCTCGAGGCCCACGAGTCGATCGGCGTGGGGCGCGAAGTGGGCGCGCACGGCGTCGAGGTAGGCCGGGCGGCAGGCCGGGTCACCGATCGAGTTGACGAGCACCTCCACGTCGGGCAGGCCCGCCTCGCGGTAGAAGCGGTGCCCCAGCTCGATGATCTCGGCGTCGACGGCCGGCCCCGGGTCACCGATGGCCTCGATGTCCCACTGCCAGAACTGGCGGAAGCGGCCGGCCTGCGGACGGTCGTAGCGAAACATCGCGCCGAGGAGGGAGACCCGCACCGGTTGCGGCGAGGTCTGGAGGCCGTGCTGGACGTAGGCGCGCACGATGCCCGCCGTCGCCTCCGGTCGGAGCGCCCATCGTTCGGTGTCCTCTCCCCGGCTGGGAGTGACGCGGAACAGTTCCTTCTCGACGACATCCGTGGCGGCGCCGATGCCGCGTTCGAAGACGTCGCTCTGCTCGAAAAGCGGCGTCTCGATCGACGCGTAGCCGTATCGTCGCGCGAGGTCGCGGGCGAGGGTCTCCAGACGCTCCCAGGCAGGGCGCTCATCGGGGAGCAGGTCGCGCGTGCCCCGCGGGGCGCGGTAGGCGGGCATGCCGGGAAGTCTAGCGAGTGCCGAGGCCTGGACGCCACGCGTCGCGCAGCACGCCACGTGCTGAGGCGCCGGTTCCCGGCGGCGGCTACGATCGCGCGGTGACCCCCGAGCACCGCGTCCACGTCGTGCCCCGGCTGCGACGGATCGGCCCGGCCATGCTCATCCCCGACTGGCTGGCGATCACGATCGGGCGCGACATCTGGACGTGGCGGGCCCTGAGCGAGGCGGAGCTGGCCCACGAGCTGGAGCACGTGCGCCAGTGGCAGCGCTTCGGCCCGCTCTTCGTCCCCCGATATGCCTGGGCCTCCTGGCGCGCGGCCCGTGCCGGCGGGCATTGGTATCGCGATAACGCCTTCGAGGTGGCGGCGCGCGCCACGGCCAGCGGCTAAGCGAAATCGCGCTGGACGGTGTAGACGTCCTTGAGGCCCTCGAGGCGGGACAGCACGCGGGCCAGCTGCGCCACGGACGCCACCTGGAGCGTGGCCACCACGGTCGCGGTGTGGTCGGCGTTCGTGGTCACGTTGGCGGCGAGGATGTTGACCTTGTTCTCGGCCACGACGTTCGAGATGTCGGACAGCAGGCCGGTCCGGTCGTAGGCCTCGATGCGGATGGCGATGGGATAGGTCTGCTGGAGCTGGTCCTCCCACTCGACCTCGATGAGCCGGTCCACATCGCGCTCGTTGAGGACGGTGCTGCAGGAGCGCAGGTGGACGGTGATGCCCTTGCCGCGGGTGATGAAGCCGGAGATGGGGTCGCCGGGGATGGGATGGCAGCATTTCCCGAAGCGGACCAGGAGGTCGCCGACGCCCTTCACGCGCACGCCGCCGGCACGTGCCGGGGCGGGCGGCGCGACCTGCGGCAGGACCGCCTGGTTGGCGTCGTCGACGACGCCCAGCCGCAGCACCACCTGCTGGGCGCCCACGGCGCCATAGCCGACGGCGGCGTAGAAGTCGTCCACCGAGCCGTACTTGTAGGCCTCGGCCATCTCGGCCACCTTGTCTGAGCCAAGCCGTTCGAGCGAGGTGCGGGCGAGTCGGCGGAGCTCGCGGTCGAGCGCCTCGCGCCCGTGGACGATGTTCTCGTCCCGCTCCTGGCGCTTGAACCATTGCCGGATCTTCTCCCGAGCATGGCTCGTGCGGACGATCTTCATCCAGTCGCGCGAGGGGCCGTGGGCTCCCTTGGTGGTGACGATCTCGACGATGTCGCCGGTCTTGAGCCGGTAGTCGAGCGGCACGAGCCGGTTGTTCACCTTGGCGCCGATGGTGCGGTGGCCGACGTCGGTGTGGATGCGGTAGGCGAAGTCGAGCGGCGTGGCCCCTGCCGGCAGGTCCTTCACGTCGCCCTTGGGCGTGAACACGAAGACCTGGTCCTGGAAGACGTCGAGCTTCAGGCCCTCGACGAACTCGGTGGCGTCGCTGACCTCGCGCTGCCACTCCATGAGCTGGCGCA
>JBGPMJ010000209.1:0-4612 GCA_041486935.1 Candidatus Limnocylindria bacterium
AACCCCCTACCGAGAGGTCTGCCCCTAGATGAAGAGCGTCGATCTCGCGCACCTCCGCAACGTCGTCCTGGCCGGCCACGCGGGTGCCGGCAAGACGACGCTCGGCGAGCATCTCCTCCACGCCGCCGGGGCGATCCCCCGGATGGGGCGCGTGGACGACGGGACGGCGAGCCTGGACTTCGAGCCCGAGGAACAGAAGCGCAAGCTCTCCCTTTCGCTGGCCGTGGCCACGCTCGAAACGGCTGGATACCGCGTGACGCTGGTCGACACGCCCGGCTACGCGGACTTCGTGGGCGAGGTCGTGGAGGGATTCGCGGCGGTGGACGGCGCGCTCATCGCCATGGACGCGTCGGGCGGCGTCGAGGCGGGCACCGAGACGGCCGTCGCTCTCGCCCGGCGCATGGGTCGCGCCACGCTGTTCGTGCTCACGAAGTGCGACCGGGAGAACGCCGACCCGAACCGCGCCCTCGACGCCCTCCGCGCACAGTTCGGCATGAAGATCGCCCCCCTCCAGCTGGCCATCGGCACTGCCGAGTCGTTCAGCGGCTACGTGGACCTCGTCCACCGCAAGGCGTATCGCTTCGAGAAGGGCGCGCGTCACGAGATGCCCGTCCCCGCCGAGCTGGAGGCGGAGGTCGCGCGGCGTCGGGACCAGCTCCTCGAGGCAGCCGCCGAGGCGGATGACGACGTGCTGGCCAAGTACCTCGAGGGCGAAGAGGTCAGCGACGCCGAGCTGGACGCCTGCCTGCACAAGGGCGTGCGCGAGAGCATCCTGGCCCCGGTCGTCGTGTGCGCCGCGGAGCGCCACATCGGCGTCGAGGGCGTCCTCGACGCGGTCGCCCGCTACCTCCCCTCCCCCGACGAGGAGGCTCCCGTCCTGGCCACCGACCGGACCGGCGCGGAGGTCCCCGTGGCGGGCGACCGCAGCGGGCCGCTCCTCGTGCGCGTCTTCAAGACGACCGCCGACCCCTTCGTCGGACGGCTCACCTACCTGCGCGTCGTGTCCGGCGTGCTTCGGAACAACGATCACGTCTGGAACGCGGGGCGCGGCGAGGAGGAGCGCATCGGCCAACTGCTGCTGCTTCACGGCAAGGAGCAGGAAGTCGTCGGTGAGATCGGCGCCGGTGAGATCGGCGCCGTCGCCAAGCTCGTGCATACGAAGACCGGGGACTCGCTCTCGAGCCGCGAGCGCCCGCTGCGCCTCCCGCCCCTCGAGTTCCCGGCGCCGACGCTGCCGGTGGCCGTCGAGCCGCAGACGAAGGCGGACCTCGACAAGCTGGGCACCGCGCTGGCCCGGCTGCTCGAGGAGGAGCCCACGATCCGTCTTGAACGGCCCGTCGAGACGGGCGAGCAGGTGCTCTACGCGCAGGGCGAGAACCAGATCGCCGTCATCGGCGAACGCCTGAAGCGCAAGTTCGGGGCGGCCGTGGTGACCCGGCAGCCGCGCATCCCCTACCGCGAAACGATCCGGGGCCGGACCAGGGTCGAGGGCCGCTACAAGAAGCAGACCGGCGGCCACGGCATGTTCGGGCACGTCTGGCTGGAGATCGAGCCGAACAACGGTGGGGGCGTCGAGTTCGTCGAGAAGATCGTGGGCGGCTCCGTGCCCCGCGGGTTCTTCGGCGGCGTGGAGAAGGGCGTGCGCGAGGTCGCCGCCGAGGGGGCGCTGGCGGGCTACCCCGTCATCGACTTCAAGGCCACGCTCGTGGACGGCTCGTTCCACACCGTCGATTCCAACGAGCTCTCGTTCAAGATCGCCGCTTCCATGGCCACCAAGAAGGGTATCCAGGACTCGAACCCGGCCCTCCTCGAGCCGATCATGGACGTCGTGGTGCGCGTGCCCGAGCAGTACATGGGCGACGTGAACCGCGACCTCAACACGCGGCGAGGCCGCGTCCTCGGTCTCGACAGCGAGGACGGCATGCAGGTCGTGCGCGCACAGGTGCCGATGGCCGAGCTGCCGACGTACGCGACCGAGCTGCGCTCGCTCACCCACGGCCGCGGCTCCTTCAGCGCCGAGCTGGCGACCTACGAGGAGGTGCCGGCGCACATCGCGCAGAAGGTCATCGACCTGCACCGCAAGGACGTCGAGGCGGCCGGCCGCTGATGCCCGGATCCCGCTTCGCCAGATGACCGACGCCAAGCGCCGCACGGGCACCACCCAGGTCTACACCTGGGAGCCGTCGGACGCCGCGATCGCGGCGCGCTACGGCGTCCCACGCGAGGAGGTCGTGCGCTTCGATACGAACACTTCGCCCGCGGAGCCGGCCGTCCTCGCCCGTGCCCTCGCCGGCCGCTTCGATCCGCCCCTCAACGAGTATCCCGACAGCGAGTACGCGGAGCTCACGGCGGCCGCGGCAGCCTACACGGGAGCCGAGCCGGGTGAGATCGTCGTGGGTGCCGGCGCGGACGAGGTCCTCGACCTCGTGGCCAAGGCCTTCCTGCGCGCCGGCGGCGCGGCGATCGTGCCGGTCCCGACCTACGCGATGTACGGCGTCCTGACCTTGCAGCGCGACGCGCGCGTGGTCGCGGTGCCCCGGCTGGACGCCGAGCGCAGCTTCGCCCTCGACATCGCCGCGCTCATGCCGCGGCTGGCCGAGGCTCAGGTCGTCTGGCTGACCGTACCGAACAACCCCACCGGCGCCGACGAGGCCGAGGCGGACGTGCGCGTCGTCCTCGAGGCCTCAGCCGAGTTCGGCCCGAGGGCGCCCATCGTGGTCGTTGACGAGGCCTATCACGAGTTCACCGGTCATACGGTCATCCCGCTGCGCTTCCGGTACGAGAACCTCATCGTCGTACGAACGCTCTCCAAGGCCTTCGCGCTGCCCGGCATCCGCATCGGCTACGGCGTGGCGAAGCGCGAGACGATCTCCCGCCTCGAGCGCGTTCGACCGCCGGGGAGCATCTCCACGATCTCGGCGGCCATCGGGGCCGCCGCGCTGCGCGACCCCGCCGCGGCAGCCGTCAACGTGGCTCGCCTCGTGGCCGAGCGGGAGCGCTTCGCGACTGCCCTGCGCGCGGCGGGCTGGCAGCCCGAGCCGAGCGTCACGAACTTCCTCCTCGTCCGCGTCGGCACCCACGACCAGGCCGAGGCGGCCGCCGAACGGTTGCTCCACCGCGGCCTCGTGCCGCGCACGTTCGGGCCGGCCAATCCGTTGCGGGGCCACCTCCGCCTGACCGTGCGTAGCGCCGAGGAGAACGCGCGCCTCATCGACGCGATCCGCGCCTGAGCTCAGCGCCGGACGCGTCCGACGGCCAACCGCTTCTTCCCGGCCCGCACCACGAGCCACTCCCCGGCGATCGGGGCCACGGCCTCATCCGAGGCCGTCACGCGCTGCTCGTTGACGGAGAGCCCGCCCTGCGCGATGGCACGCCGCACCTCGCTGCTCGAGGCGTAGAGGCCCGACGCGAGCGCCACGGCCAGCGCCCCGGCGCCCAGGGCCTCGTCGCCGATCTCGAAGCCCCCGAGTTCGTCGTGAAGGTCGGCCAGCACCGCCGGGTCCTCGATGGGCCCGCCGCCGCCAAAGGCTGCTTCGGCCACGTGCACCTGGCGCTGAGCCTCGGCAGTGCCGTGGACGCGGGCGGTCAGGTCGAACGCGAAGGCGCGCTGGCCCGGGCGGCGTTCCGGGTGGGCGGCCTGCTCGGCCTCGAGCGCCGCGATCTCCTCGCGCCCGAGCAGGGTCAGCCAGCGCAGCAGCGTGCCCACCATCGCGTCCGGCTGGTTGAGCAGGTACTGGTAGAAGTCGTACGGCCGCGTCAGCTCCGGGTCGAGGAAGACGGCGCCCTGCTCGGTCTTGCCCATCTTCTCGCCGCCCGGCGCGACGAGCAGCGGGCTGCACAGCGCGTACGCCGCCGGCTCCTCACCCTCTTCACGCCCCTCGACGCGCCGGATCAGCTCCAGGCCGGCGGTGATGTTGCCCCACTGGTCGGCGCCGCCCATCTGCATCTCCACCCCGTGCTCACGGAAGAGGTGCAGGAAGTCGGCCGCCTGCAGGGTCATGTAGCTGAACTCGGTGAACGAGAGTCCCGCCGCCATGCGCTGCTGGACGGACTCCTTGGACAACATGTAGGCGACGGTGAAGTGCTTCCCGATGTCGCGCAGGAACTCGAGCAGCGACCATCGGCCCAACCACGCGCGGTTGTCGAGCATGACGGCCCCGGCGGAGCCGGCGGAGAAGTCGAGGAAGCGCCCCAGCTGGGTGCGGAAGCGCGCCCGGTTCGCGTCGAGCGTCGCATCGTCGAGGAGGTTCCGCTCGGCGCTTTTGCCCGTCGGGTCGCCGATCATGCCGGTGCCTCCGCCGATCAGGGCGACCGGCCGCCCACCGGCCCGCTGGAGGTGCGTGAGCAGGAAGACCTGCACGAGATGCCCGACGTGCAGTGAGGGCCCGGTGGGGTCGAAGCCGACGTAGGCGCTGATCGGCCCGCGCGCGAGGCGGGTCTCGAGACCGGCCGTGCGGTCCTGGATCAGGCCGCGCCAGCCGAGCTCCTCGATGAACCGGCGGGAGTCGAGGGGGGCGGGCATCGGCGGGCGAGCGGACCTCGGTGCAGCGGCCTGGGCGGAACGATCCGGTCCCGTCGCGCGTCACTACCGGGCGTGGGCCGCCGGCGCCCA
>JBGPMJ010000210.1:0-4601 GCA_041486935.1 Candidatus Limnocylindria bacterium
TTCGGCGACGAGGTGCCGCACTCGAAGCCGGATCCGGCGCCCGTGCAGCTGGCCGCGCGCTACCTCCGCCTCCAGCCGGCGGACCTGGTCCTGGTCGGGGACGCCGACGACGACATGGCCATGGCCCGTCGTGCGGGCGCGACCGCCGTGGGCGTCCTGACCGGCGCTGCCGAGCGGGGCCAGCTGCGAAAGTCGGGCGCGCACTGGGTTGCCCCGACCGTGGCCGTGGCTGTGGCCGCGGCTGTGGCCGCGGCGGGACGGTCCTAGGAGGCGGGTGTAGGATTCGGGCACAACCGAAGACGGGACAGGGGAGCGCCCACGAGGCGCTGAGAGTGCGGCATAGCCCGCAGACCCTCGGAACCTGATCTGGGTCGTACCAGCGAAGGGAGTCCACGCCGCGACCTCCGTCCCTACCATCGACGGAGGTCGTTCCTTGTCCGGCCGGTCCAGCGCCTCACGCCTCGCCCGCGCCATCGTCATCGCCGATGGCGACGTTCCCCCGCGTTCCGCGCTGGACGCCGCGTGGCCCGGCTGGGACGAGGGGGCGGGCTTCACCGTCGCAGCCGACGGCGGCGCCCTGGGCGCGACCAGGCTAGGGCTCAGGCCGGACCTCGTCGTGGGCGACCTGGACTCGTTGACGTCGGAGGAGGTCGAGCGCCTGCGCGGGGAGGGCATCGCGGTCGAGGCCTGGCCGGCCGCGAAGGACTTCTCCGATGCCGAGCTGGCCCTGCGCGCCGCGCTGGCGCGCGACCCCGCGGCCGTGACGATCCTGGGCGCGCTGGGCGGATCCCGCTTCGACCACGCGCTGGCCAACGTCTGGTTGCTGGCCCTGCCCGAGGCCGCCGACCGCGAGGTGGCGCTCCTCGACGAGCGAACCCGGGTCCGCGTGCTCACGGCGCCCGGCCGCCTCGACCTCTCCGGGCGCCCCGGCGACCTCGTCACCCTGCTCGCCTTCGGCGGTGACGCCGACGGTGTGACGACCGACGGGCTCGCCTATCCGCTGCGGGACGAGCCGCTGACGGCGGGGCCAAGCCGCGGTCTCTCCAATGTCCGCATCGACCGTCGCGCGAGCGTCGCCGCACGCGCCGGCCGCCTGCTCATCATCGAGATCCATGAGGAGGAAGTCCTGCCATGACCGAGATCACCACCACCGACGGGCGCTGGCGGACCCGCGACATCCTCGTCGTGGCCGTCATCGCCGTCGCCTTCGGCGTCTTCTTCTGGGCCTTCGGCTTCGCCTGGAGCGCGCTCGGGTTCCTGGGCCCCGCCGTGAACCTCCTGTACGGGCTGTGGCTGCTGCCGGCGCTCGTCGCCCCGCTCATCGTGCGCCGGCCCGGTGCGGCCCTCTTCGCCGAGCTGGTGGCCGCGTCGCTGTCGGCCTTCCTCGGCTCCCAGTGGGCGGTGGACACGCTCGTCTCGGGCCTCGTCCAGGGTGCCGCCGCCGAGCTGGTATTCGCCGCCCTGCGTTACCGGCGCTTCGACCTGCCGGTGGTGATCGCCGCTGGACTGGCCGCCTCCGCCGCGGCATTCGTGCACGACTGGATCGTCTACTACGGCGAGTACGCGCCGGATGTCGTGGTCGTCATCGCCGGCTCGATGGCCATCTCCGGCCTCCTGCTCCTGCCGGCCGCGGCGATCCTGCTGGTGCGCGCGCTGCGCGATGCCGGCGCTCTCTCCGGGTACTCCGACTGAGCGCGGACGTGGGCGGGACAGCCCGCGGCGGCCCGCCGGCGATCGTCGCACGGGACTTCGGCTTCCGGTACGCGCGGGCGGCGGAAGCGGCCTTGGAGGGCGTGGATCTCGAGCTGGAGCCGGGCGGCTGCCTGCTGGTGCTGGGGCCGTCGGGATCGGGCAAGAGCACCTTCGCCCTGGCCGTGGCCGGCCTCCTCGGCGGCGACGTGCCCGGCCTTGTCGCGGGCTCGCTCCGCGTGGACGGAGCGGACGCCGGGGTCGTCTTCCAGGACCCCGATCGCCAGGTGGTCATGGAGCGCGTCGCCGATGACGTCGCCTTCGGGCTCGAATCACGGGCGTGGTCGCTGCCGGCGATGCGCGCCCGGGTTCCCGAGGCCCTCTCCGACGCCGGCCTCGCCGGGTACGAGGCGCACCTGACGGCGACGCTCTCCGGTGGCCAGCGGCAGCGGCTGGCCCTGGCCGGGGCGCTCGCTCCCCGCCCCGGCTTGCTCGTGCTCGACGAGCCGACGGCCAACCTGGACCCGGCCGGTGCGCGCGCCTTCGTGGAGCGGCTGGCCGCCGTCCGTGCCGCGCGCGCGGCCACGATCGTCCTGGTCGAGCACCGGGTCGACCTCGTGTGGCGCCTCGCCGACCGGCTGCTCGTCCTCGGACGGGACGGCCGCCCCATCGCGTCGGGACCGCCGGACGAGGTCGTCGTGCGCCACGGCGCTCGACTCGTGGCCGAGGGCGTCTGGCTGCCGGCGGCGGTGGAGCGGCAGCTCGGCGTGGCGGTCGGCCACTCAGCCCAGCCTTCCTCCGTGGGCGCCGGGCCGCCGGTCGTGGCCGCCTCCGGCCTCGCCTTCGCCTATGAGCGCGGGCGGCCCGTGCTCCTGGACGTGGACCTCCACGTCGCCGCCGGGGAACGCGTCGCGCTGGTCGGCCAGAACGGCAGCGGCAAGTCGACCCTGGCGCGGCTCCTGGTGGGCCTCCTCCGCCCGACCGCCGGCCGCGTGGACCTGCTCGGCGACGCGCCCCACCGGCTGGCGCCGGCGGACCTCGCGGCCAGGGCCGGTCTCGTCTTCCAGGATCCGGAGCGACAGTTCCTGGCCACACGCGTGGCCGACGAGATCGCCCTCGGCCTCACGTCGGCCGACCGCGCCCGCGCCGCGCCAACGCTCGAGGCGCTCGAGCTGCCCCTCGCCTCGTTCGGCGCGCGCAGCCCGTACCAGCTCTCCGGCGGCGAGCAGCGCCGGCTCTCGCTGGCCTGCATCCTCGTGCGCGAGCCACGCCTCCTCGTGCTCGACGAGCCGACGTTCGGCCAGGACCGCCTCGCCGTTGACGGCCTCCTGGCGCTGCTGCGCGACCGCGCCGCCGCCGGGACGGCCATCCTCGCGGCCACGCACGACGAGCGTTTCGTAGCCGCGTTCGCGTCGAGGGTGCTGGAGCTGCACGCCGGCCGCCTCGTCGCGGAGCGCGCGCCATGATCGCCATCGCCCCCCTCGAAGCGGCGCAGTCGCGAAGCCTCCTCGGCCGGACGAACCCGCTGGTGAAGCTGGGGCTGGCCGCGCTGTGGCTGGTGGGGTTCGTCGTGACGCCGCGGGTCGGTCCGCCGCTGGCGCTCGCCGCCGCGGCGCTCGTGGCGGCCCTCCTCCTTGGTCGCGTGCCGCCGGTCTCCGTGCTCCGCGGCCTCGCGCCGCTCTGGACGGCGGCCATCGGGATCGCCTTCTTCACCGCCCTCTTCAGCGCCGCCAACACGGACCCTGCGGCGCGGGTCGTGCTCGCACTCGGCGCGCTGCGGGTCACCGACGGCGCGGTCGCGGATGGCATCCTCCTGGGGGCCCGTGTCGTGGCCATCGCCGCGGTCAGCGTCGCCTTCGCTCGCTCGACGAGCCCGACCGCGCTCGTCGACGCGCTCGTCCAGCAGGCGCGCCTGTCCGACCGGTTCGCATACGGTGCGCTGGCCGCCTACCAGGCCGTGCCGCGCCTCTCGCTCGACCTCGCGGCCCTGCGCGAGGCGCGCCGCCTGCGTGGCCTGCGCGGCGACTGGCACCCCCGGCTCCTCGTCGCGCTGCTCGTCCTCGCCGTCCGCCACGCCGAGCGGCTCGGGCTGGCCATGGACGCCCGGGGCTTCGGCCGGGGCCCGCGCAGCCACTTCCGGCCACGGGCCTGGGGACCCCTCGACCTCGTCGTGGGGCTTGGTGGCGTGGCGCTCCTCGGCGCGGTCCTGGCCTGGGCCTGAGGGCCGGCGCGGGCGCGTATCGCGCTCCTGAGCCGCATGCCCGGCGGTCATGCGAGACGATGAAGCTGTGCGTGGCTGACCGATGATGGCGCCTCATTGCGGCGCAGTCACGCTCCGTTCCGGCCGTTCGTATGCCCACCGGTCATGCCCCCGCCCCGGCCGCCCGCTCCCCGGGGTGTAGATTTGCGCCATGAGCGAGATCCCCACGCCGGGCCAGCCGGCGCCGGACGTGGCCCTGCCCGACGAGCACGGCACGATCCACCGCCTCTCCGAGCAGCGCGGACGATGGACCGTGCTGTACTTCTACCCCAAGGATGACACGCCCGGCTGCACGATCGAGGCCTGCGAGTTCCGCGACGCGAACGCGATCCTCGCCCAGCGCGGCGCGCTCGTCTGGGGGGTGAGCCCCCAGGGCGCGCAGAGCAAGGCCGCCTTTCGCGCGAAGTTCGACCTGAATTTCGCGCTCCTCACCGACGAGGATCACGCTGTCGCCGAGGCCTACGGCAGCTGGGTGGAGAAGGAGAACTACGGCCGGACGTACATGGGCACAGCGCGCCGCACGTTCCTCATCGACCCGCAGGGACGCATCGCGCGGACGTGGGAGAAAGTGCGGCCGGAAGGCCACGCGGCGGAGGTGATCGCCGCCCTCGACGAGGCCCGCGCCGGCGCTTGACCGAGGCCGGGAAACGAA
>JBGPMJ010000211.1:0-4583 GCA_041486935.1 Candidatus Limnocylindria bacterium
CGACGCGATCCAGATCCACGGCGCCTACGGCTACTCGAACGAGTACCCCGTCGAGCGCTACCTGCGCAACTCCAAGGCGGCCGTCATCTACGAGGGCACGAGCCAGCTGCACACGCTCATCCAGGCCGACTACCTGCTCGGCTACCGCGAGGACCGGCCGGTGCGCTGTCCGCCGCTGCCGGCACCGGGGTTCGACGGCGCTTGATCATGGCGCCCGTCCTTGCGGAGGCCTAGCCGGTGACGCGCTCGGCCGGGAACTCCCCGCCGCGGGCGTAGGCGATGCTTTCCTCGACGGAGAGAGCCCGGCCCTCGGCCGCGTAGCGGAGGGCGTCCTCCGGCTCCAACTGCCCGGCGTAGGTTTCAACGACGGCGCCCCATATCTCGAGGGAGAACGTGGCCAGGAACGTCTCGGTCTGGTCCTGGAGCCGACGCGCCGCGTGGGTCAGGCGCAAGCCGCGAGGCAGGTCCCCGGACTTCGCCCAAAACAGGGCGAAGTCGTCGAGCGCCAGCACGATGCCCGTGATCTCGCCGCTCGACTCCAGCAGGTCGAGGGCCTCCTCCAGATGCGGCCGGGCCGCGTCCAGGTCGCCGAGCTGTGCCTCCGATGCTCCGAGCATGTGCAGCGACCACGACGTCCAGTAGGCGTCGTGGAGCTTGCGCGCCCGGACCAGCGTCTCCCGGAAGTCTGACGCTGCCTCCGGCCAGGCCTCCTGGAAGACGCTCAGGGAGCCCCGTGCCCAGAGCGCGCGCATGATCCCGGCTTCGTCGCCGAGTTGCTGGAAGATGGCCAGGCTCTCCTCCACGAGATCCTTGCCGCGCAGCATCTCTGTACGCGGCATGATGTAGGTGAAGGACAGGTTGAAGAGCGCCTGGGCCACCTCGGCTGGGTCGCCGCGTTCGCGGGCGATGGTCAGCGCCTCCTCGTAGAAGGTTGCCGCGACCGTCATCTCGCCCAACCAGTAGGCGACGCCGCCGGCGGCCTCGAGTGCCCGCAGCCGCTCGGCGGGATGGTCGACGCAACCGGGTATGGCGAGCACGGCCTCGAGGCGCCGCAGCCCCTCCCGCAGGTGGCCCCGCGTCTGCCAGAAACGCCAGAGGGCGGCACCCAGGCGCGCGCCGACGGTTGGCTCCGCCGTCTCGATGGACCAGGCGATCGCGGCGCGCAGGTTGTCGTGCTCGTGCTCGAGGTAGTCGAGCCACTCCCCGCGATCCTCGGCGGTGAGGTGGGGCAGCGCCCGCTCCGCGAAATCGGCGAAGTACGCGGCGTGTCGGGCCCGGATCTCGTCGCGCTCGCCGCACTCTCCGAGTGCGTCCCAGGCGAACTCGCGGATGGTTCCGAGCATGACGAAGCGCGCGTGCTCGTGCTGATCGGACTGCCGCAGCAGGCTCTGGTCGACCAATGCGCCGAGGCCCTCGAGGACGTCGCTGGCCGGTCCTGCCGAACCCTCCGGGGCAGGTCCGCAGATCGCCTCGGCGGCCTCGAGCACAAAGCCCCCCACGAAGACCGAGAGGCGCCGGAAGAGGCGCCGGGACTCCTCGTCGAGGAGGTCGTAGCTCCAGGCGATGGCGCCCCGCAGCGTCTGCTGACGCGCGGGAAGGTCGCGTGCGACCCCGCCCCCGAAGAGATCGAGACGGCTCTGCAGCCGGGCCAGCATCGCCTGCGGGCTGAGCAGCTTGATGCGGGCGGCGGCCAGCTCGATGGCCAGCGGCAGGCCGTCGAGCCGGGCGCACACCTCGGCCACGGCCGGCGCGTTGTCGTTGTCGACCTGGAAGTCCGGCCGGACCGAGCGCGCGCGGGCGATGAAGAGCGCCACCGCCTCGTACTGGGTGAGCGCCTCGAGCGGGGGCAGGTGCATGGTGTCGGGCACACCGAGGGGCGGGACGGGGAACTCCTGCTCGCCGTAGAGGTGCAGCACGGCGCGGCTCGTGACGACGCACTTCAGCTCGGGCGCGGACCGCAGCAGGTCGTTGATCAGCGGTGCGGCGTCGGTCACCTGCTCGAAGTTGTCGAGCACCAGCAGCAGGCGCCGGGAGGTCAGGTAGTCGGCCAGTCGCTGCTCGATCGGCGTACCACCGACGTCCTGGATGCCGAGCACCGACGCGATCGTGCCGGCCACGAGCGTGGGGTCGGCGATCGGCCCGAGGGGCACGAAGAAGACGCCGTCGGGAAAGGCATCGATGGCCTCCGCGGCGAGCTGCAGCGACAGGCGGGTCTTGCCCGTGCCGCCGGGCCCGGTGAGCGTCACCAGGCGAGACCCCGCGAGGAGCTCGCGGACCCGGGCCACCTCCGCCCCCCGGCCGACGAACGTGGTCAGCATCACGGGCAGGTTGTTGGGCAGGTTGGACAGCGTCTTGAGGGCCGGGAAGTGGTCGGGCAGGCCGACGATGACGAGCTGGCCGATCCGCTCGGGCCGCGAGAGGTCCTTCAGGCGGTGCTCGCCGAGGTCGCGCAACTCCACGCCGGCCGGCAGCGCCCCGTCGACGAGCGCGCGCGTCGTCGAGGAGACGAGCACCTGTCCGCCGTGGCCGGCCGAGGCGACTCGGGCGGCGCGGTGGACGTCCAGGCCCACGTAGTCCCCGTCCGCCACGAGCACGCCCTCTCCCGTGTGGAGGCCCATGCGCACGCGAATGGCGGCCCCGTCCGGCCAGGCGTGCGCGGCGAGCGCACGCTGCGCGTCGACGGTCGCCCCCACCGCCGCCTGGGCGCTGCGGAAGACGACGAAGAATGAATCGCCCTCGGTCTTTATCTCGCGGCCGCTGGAGGCCGCGAACGCCTCGCGCAGGATGGCATGATGCGCCTCGAGCAGCTCGCTCCAGGCCGCCGTCCCGAGCCGCTCGGCGAGTTTGGTCGAGCCCTCGATGTCCGTGAACAGGAAGGTCACCGTGCCCGTGGGCAGGGCGTCGACGGGGTGCATCGATCAGGGCATCGTGCGGGGGTTCACGGCGGGGATGGTGAGCGTCGGGAGTGCCGCCGTCAACCGGGACCGATGTTAGCCGTTGACGGCTACTCCGCGCGCCCGGTAGCCTCCGCTGAGTGGAGGGCAGGGTCACCATCGCGGGCGAGCTCCTGCGGCGCACCGACGCGCCCGACGACTCGCGCCTGCCGCACCGAAGTCCTGGCCTGGAAGATCCGTTCCCGGCCGCCCTTGAGGCACTGCTCGACCCGGCCTCCGCGCCGATGCGCTGGGCAGTCGTGCGTGGCTCGGAGGCCGACGCGCGCGCGGCCCTGGAGCTGGCTCGCCGTCGGCGCAATCGGCTCATCGTCGTCACCGGCCAGCCCGACGCGGACGCCCTCCTGGCCGACCTCGCGCCCGTCCTGGGCACGCTGCTGGCGGATATGACGCCGGCCCAGCGGCGCATCGCGCGGGCCATCCTGGTGGACGGCCGCCGGCAGTCGGAGGTCGCCGACGCACTCGGCATCAGCCGGCCCAGCGTATCGATGGCCCACGCCCGCGCTCATGTCCGCGAGGCCGCGCTGCTCCTGCGCGCGATCCGGGCGACCTGGGCCGCCGGGCTCGCCCTTCGGGACTGATCAGGCGGGAGCGCTTCTCGCACCGGTGGCGGCGGGGCCCGTCGGCTGGACGAGGAAGATCCAGATGTCCCAGGTCGCGTGGCTGACCACGAGCGCACCGAGCGGCATGCCCGCCGCGTAGAGCAGACACCAGTGCGCGCCGGCGATCCCGGCCGCGCCGAACAGCGTGAAGTTGCCGGTCACGAGGTGGACGCCACCGTAGGCGAGGGCAGCCAGCGCGGCACCCGGCCAGCGCCCGAAGGCGGCCATCAGCCCGTCCTGGACGTAGCCGCGCCAGAAGAGTTCCTCGGCCGGGCCGACGATCGTGGCCAGCCGGGCAGCCAGCTCACCCGGCGGCCGCAGCGCGCGCAGCGCGTAGATCTCCGCAATGTCCCGCTCCCCGGAGGGCACGAAACGGCGCGCGAAGCGGTCACCGACGCGGAAGGTCGCATACAGCGCCGCCGCCGAAGCGAGGCCCAGCACGACGTCGCGCGGCCGGATGCGCGTCCGGCGCAGCGCCGGCGACGCGGCGAGGGCGTAGCCGCCGAGCGCAAGCCCGGTGAGCGTCATGCGGTCCCAGAACTCCGCTCGAGGGCCGCGGAAGGTGCCCGCGAAGGCGCCCTGCGCCGCGGCCAGTCCCAGCGCGACGCCGCCCAGCGACGGCCGACGGGCCGCCCGTCGCCGGGGCATCAGGCGAAGCTGCCGCGGAGCACGAGGCCGAGCACGAGCAGCGCGCCGAAGGCGAGGTGGAGGCGCGCCGTCTGCAGGTCGATCATGGCGATCGCCCGCGCCTGGCCGCTCGCGCCCAGCTCCGCTGAGCGCATCACCTGGGCCAGGAAGGGCAGGGAGAGCACGGCGATCATCGTCGCCGCCGGCAGCCAGCCCAGCGCCACAGCCACGCCGAGGGCCACGTAGGCGCCCACGACGAGCGCCACGTAGCTGTAATGGGCCATGCCTGCCCCGATGCGCGCCGAGAGGGTGACGATGCCCGCCCGCGTGTCCTCGCTGATGTCGCGCCACTCGTTGCCGTGCAGGATGGCCGCCACGAGCAGGCCCACCGGCACCGACAGGA
>JBGPMJ010000212.1:0-4572 GCA_041486935.1 Candidatus Limnocylindria bacterium
CAAGTAGCCCGCCGGTTCACGGAGAGCACGTCGTGGAGATCCTCGCCGTCGCTGACGGCCTCGTTCGAGAGGTCGCCCGGTTCGCCGCGGCGGAGGCCGGGAGCGAGGGCGCCGGCCTGACCATCAACCTCTTCTGGGTGACCATCAGCTCGCTGAACTTCCTCGTATTCCTCGCGCTCATCTGGACTTTCGCGTTCAAGCCCATCACGCGCACGCTCGAGGATCGTCGCGCGAAGATCGAGCAGGGCCTGAAGGATGCGGACGCGGCGCGGCGCGAGCGGGAGGCGGCGGCCGACGAGCGCCTCGCCACCCTGACCGACGCCCGGCGCGAGGCGAAAGAGATCCTCGATCGCGCCCAGAAGGTGGCCGATGAGACCCGCCAGCGCGAGCTGGAGGTCACGCGCACCGAGCTGGAGCGCGTGCGCAACCAGGCCACGGCCGAGATCGCCTCCGAGAAGGACCGTGCCCTGGCCGAGGTCCGCGGCGAGATCGCCGATCTGGCCCTGCGGGCCGCCGGCAAGGTCGTCGGCGAGACGCTCTCCGCGCAGCGCGAGCGCCGCCTCGTCGAGGAGTTCCTCGCCGACGTCGGTCCGGGCTCGGGAGCCTGAGCGGGATGGCGCGCTCGTCCAGCTCGGCCCGACGCTATGCCGATGCCGCCTTCGCGATCGCCCTGCGCGACGGCACCATCGAGCGCTGGCGCCGCGAGTCGGCCGCAGCGGCGGCGACGCTGGGCGAGGAGCGGCTGGCGCGCGCCCTGGCCAACCCGGCCCTCCCGCTCGCCTCGCGGGCCGAGCTGGTCGGCGTCGCCGTGGGCGCCTCCGTCAGCCGTCCCGTGCTCAACCTCGTCCTGCTCCTCCTCCGTCGCGGCCGGATCGACCTCCTGCCGCGCGTCGCGCGCGAGTTCGCCCGCCTCGACGATCTGCGCAACGGCGTCGTCAACGCCACCGCCACCAGCGCGGCGCCTCTCGACCCGGACGAGGTCCGCGCCCTGACGGCCCGCCTCGAACAGCTCACCGGCGGCATCGTCGAGCTGAGCACGAACGTCGACCCGAGCCTGCTCGGCGGCGTCGTCGTGCGGCTCGGCGACCGCCTCATCGACGGGAGCGTCCGAGGCCGCCTGGAGCGGTTGCGGAGCCGGCTCGCCTCGGGCGCCCTCTAGGAGAATCCCACCCATGGCCCTTCGCTCGGACGACATCACCAGCATCATCAAGTCGGCCATCGACGCCTTCGACGTGGGCGCGGAGACGCGCTCGGTGGGCACCGTGCTCGAAGTCGGTGACGGTATCGCCCAGATCTACGGCCTCGGCGACGCGGTCAGTTCAGAGATGCTCGAGTTTCCCGGCGGCATCTTCGGCCTGGCCCTCAACCTAGAGGAGGAGACCGTCGGCGCGGTCATCCTGGGCGACCCGAAGGGCATCAAGGAAGGCGATACGGTCAAGACCACGGGCCGTGTCGTGGAGGTCCCCGTCGGCCAGGCGCTGCTGGGCCGCGTGGTGGACCCGCTGGGCCGACCGCTCGACGACAAGGGTCCCATCGCGGCTACGAAGACGCGCCCGGTCGAGCGCATCGCCCCGGGTGTCATCGTGCGCAAGTCCGTGGACACGCCGGTGCAGACCGGCATCAAGGCCATCGACGCGCTCATCCCCATCGGCCGCGGTCAGCGCGAGCTGATCATCGGCGACCGGCAGACGGGCAAGACGGCCCTCGCCGTGGACACGATCATCAACCAGAAGGGCAAGGGCCTCGTCTGCATCTACGTGGCCATCGGCCAGAAGCTCTCCACCGTGGCCAAGACGGTGGCCGTGCTCGAATCGCACGGCGCCTTGGCGCACACCATCGTCGTCGTCGCGGGCGCCGAGGACCCGGCGCCGGTCCAGTACCTCGCCCCGTACGCCGGAGTGGCCATGGGCGAGGAGGTCATGGAGGAGGGCGTCCAGCTCGATGGCGCGCTGATCAAGGATGCCCTGTGCGTCTATGACGGCCTGGCCAAGCATGCCTGGGCGTACCGCGAGATGGCACTCCTGCTGCGTCGCCCGCCCGGCCGCGAGGCCTACCCCGGCGACGTCTTCTACCTCCACAGCCGCCTCCTCGAGCGCGCCGCGCGCCTCAACGAGGAGAACGGCGGCGGTTCTTTGACGGCGCTGCCCATCATCGAGACACAGGCCGGCGACATCTCCGGCTACATCTCGACCAACGTCATCTCCATCACCGATGGCCAGATCTTCCTGGAGACCGACCTCTTCAACGCCGGCCAGCGGCCCGCGCTGAACATCGGCACCTCCGTCTCGCGAGTCGGCTCGGCGGCGCAGACGAAGGGCATGAAGAAGGTCGCCGGCCCCCTGAAGCTCGACCTGGCGCAGTACCGTGCCCTGGCAGCCTTCGCCCAGTTCGCCAGCGACCTGGACAAGGCCACGCGCGACCAGCTGACGCGCGGCGAGAAGCTCTCCGAGGTCATCAAGCAGCCGCAATACCAGCCGCTGCCGGTGGAGAAGATGGTGGCCATCCTGTACGTCGCATCCCGAGGTCAGTTGGACGACATCCCCACGCCGCGCGTGAAGGAGTTCGAGAGCGGCTTCTACCGCTTCCTCGAGACCGAGCGAGCGGCGATCCTGGCTCAGCTCGCTTCCTCCGGCGCCCTCAGCGACGAGATCGCGGCCGGGCTCGACGAGGCCGTGGCCGCCTTCCGGCCCGGCTTCCTCGCCTAGGCGTCGGTAGGGACCAGGGGAGCAAGGCGGACGTGCCCAGCCAGCGTGAGATCCGGCGCCGCATCGGCGCGGTGCGCAACATCAAGCAGATCACCCGCGCCATGCAGTTCGTGGCCGCCTCCAAGCTGAAGCGCGCCCAGGACGCCACCTTGGCCGCTCGCCCCTACAGCGAGAAGATCGACGAAGTGCTGGCCGACCTGGCCAGCGTGTTGGGGGCTGACGACCATCCGCTGCTGGCCCGGCGCCAGGGCGGCAAGCGCCTCATCGTGCTCGTGACGACCGACCGCGGGCTGGCTGGCCCGCTGAACGCGAACACCATCCGCTTCGCGGCCAAGGAGATCACCGAGCATCCCGGTGATGTGGCCCTTATCACGGTCGGCCGCAAGGGACGCGACGCGATGCGCCGCGCCCGCGTCCCGATCCTCGCCCACTTCAACGGCTTCGGCGACCGGCCCGCCTTCAGCGACGTCACACCGCTGGCCCGCCTGATCGTGGACGAGTACCTCGCCGGCCGCGCCGGGCGCGTGGACATCATCCACAGCGTCTTCATCTCCACGCTCGCCCAACGGCCTCAGCTGGACCGGCTGCTGCCCGTCGACCCGGCCGCGGACACGGCCGGCATCCCGGGCCGCCAGTTCATCTTCGAGCCCAACCCCGGCGAGGTGCTGCGCCAGCTCCTGCCGCGCTACGTCGCCACCCGCCTCTTCCAGGCGGTGCTGGAGAGCAAGGCCAGCGAGGAGTCCAGCCGCATGGTCGCGATGAAGAACGCGACCGAGAACGCCGAAGACCTCATCGACGACCTGACGCTCTCGTACAACAAGGTGCGCCAGGCCAACATCACCCGCGAGATGATCGAGATCGCCACCGGCGCGCGCGCGCGCTAGGCCCCCAGGAGGTAACGAGGACGACGATGGTGACCGCAGCCCCGACCGCGACCGGCAAGGTGATCCAGATCACCGGCCCGGTGGTGGACGTCGAGTTCCCCGCCGGCAGGCTGCCGGCCATCTACAACGCCATCGAGGTCAGCCGGCCCGACGGCATGACGCTCGTGTGCGAGGTGCAGCAGCACCTGGGCAACAACTGGGTGCGTTCTGTGGCCATGACCACGACCGACGGCCTGCCGCGCGGCGCCGCGGTGCGCGACACGGGCGCGCCGATCACGGTGCCCGTGGGCGAGGTCACGCTGGGGCGCGTCTTCGACGTCCTCGGGCTGCCCATCGACGGCAAGGGGCCGGTGGCCGCCTCGGTCATGCTGCCCATCCATCGCTCCGCCCCGGCCTTCGACCAGCAGACCACGGCCGACGAGGTCTTCGAGACCGGCCTCAAGGTCATCGACCTCATCTGCCCCTTCAAGAAGGGCGGCAAGTGCGCCATCTTCGGCGGCGCCGGCACGGGCAAGACGGTCATCATCCAGGAGCTCATCCGCAACGTCGCCCAGGAGCACTCGGGCTACTCCGTCTTCGCCGGCGTGGGCGAGCGCTCGCGCGAGGGCAACGACCTCCTCCACGAGATGACCGAGTCGGGCGTCATCGCCAAGACCGCCTTCGTCTTCGGGCAGATGAACGAGCCGCCCGGGGCGCGCCTGCGCGTAGGCCTCACGGCGCTCACCATGGCGGAGTACTTCCGCGACGAAGAGGGCCGCGACATCCTCCTCTTCATCGACAACATCTTCCGCTTCACGCAGGCGGGTTCCGAGGTATCGGCGCTCCTTGGCCGGATGCCGTCGGCCGTGGGCTACCAGCCGACTCTTGCCACGGAGATGGCGGCCCTCCAGGAGCGGATCACGTCCACCAAGAAAGGCTCCATCACGTCGCTGCAGGCAGTCTTCGTGCCCGCCGACGACTACACGGATCCGGCACCGGCCACG
>JBGPMJ010000213.1:0-4548 GCA_041486935.1 Candidatus Limnocylindria bacterium
CCGCGAAGCAGTACGGTTGGTACTACGCGATGACCTACCGCGGCCGGACGAGTCCGAGCGGCGCCTGCTACGACGTGAAGGACAACTCGGCGGATCAGGTCTACCGACCCGAGACCCGCACTGCGTCGGCCTCCCAGATGGCCGCCGTGGCCGCCACCTGGCCGATCTCGATCCGCCGCTCGCGCAACGGCGTCCTGAGCCAGTTCATCCTGACCGGCTACCACACGGGATCGATCTTCAGCTGCGGGGCCGAGACCAATGGCTTCCGGCTGTACCAGAAGGGCGTCTATGACTGTGGCAGGAAGGGCCTGACGCTCGAGGAGATCATGCGCACCTACTACGGTTCCACGCTCGAGATCAGCGACCCCGGCAAGCACGAGATCTCGGGCAGTGTGACCGGCGACGGCGGGGCGGTCGTGCCCACCGAGGCCGGCGTCGACGCCCACGTGTACCTGTCGACGGGTGCCAGGTTCGCCGCTCCGCCGGCACCCGACGCGATCCCTCTCGCGGATGCCGTGACGCTCGATCGGATCGCCGCGGACGTCGACGGCGATGGCCAGAACGAGCTCATCATGCTCATGCGCGACGGAGACGCGGCCGAGCACATCGTGATCCTGAGGCCGACCGGCGCGGGGTACGGCGAGCCCGAGTCATGGTGGGACTCGGCGACCGCCGGCGTCGCCTTCCCGGTCGAGCGCGACGGGAAGCGCGCCATACGGCTCGTGGCGGGGGACTTCGACGCCGACCTCGTCGACGACGTCGGGCTCCTCGTCGGCGCGGAGGACCCGACGCAGTCCACGCTCTACGTCCTGCATGCGAACAGCACGGGGACGGCCTTCGAGGCGGCCATGCCGTGGTGGACTGGACCCCTGGCCATCGGCGACTCGGCGGTGTTCGCAGCCGACGTGACCGGTGACGGCCGCGCAGACCTTGTGGCCGAGACCGACGGTGGCGAGGCCGGACTTGCCTACTGGGTGGCGCGGTCGAAACCGGGCGGCCTCGAGGACGGCATGACGCAGTGGTACGACGGCTCGGCCCTGCGACGAGCCACGACGCAGACCGTCGTCACCGACTGGAACCGCGACGGCCGGGACGACCTGGCGCTGGCGGTCGCGACGGACACAGGCTTCAGCTTCGTCGGGCTGCGAGCCAACGGGACATCATTCGAGGCCACGAACCTGCATGCATCGACCATCGCGTTCGACCGCATCAAGCTCGCCGCCGGAGACGTGAACGGCGACGGCCGGGGCGACGTCGTGATGTACGCACGCCACGAAGATGGATCGCCCGGTACCGAGCTGCGCTCGTACCTCTCGAATGGAAGCGCCCTTACCGGGAGCATGTGGCTCGACGATCCCGCGCTGGACTGGTCGACGGTCGAGCCGTACTGATGCCGTTCGTCAGCGCCCGGGTCCGCATGCTGGCCGGCGCGGGCGTCGCGCTCGCAGGCGTAGTCTGGCTGGGCCAAGGGCTCGGCTTGATCCCCGGCAGCTTCATGACCGGCGACCCGTTCTGGGCTGGCGCCGGCGCGGTCGCGGTCGTGGTCGGCGGCGCGCTCGCCTGGTCCGGCCGCCATCGCCCGTCCGGATCAGTGGACAAGTAGCGCCCTCCAGGCCGCCTCGTCGGCGCCCACGACGCAGGCCTCGCCCCGCCGCACGAGCGGCAGGCGCAGGAGGCCGGGATCCGCCCGCAGCCGCTCGAGGATCTCCGCGTCGTCCATGCGCAGATAGCCCAGCCCAAGATCCCGGTAGCGGTGCCCATCAGGATCGATGAGCGCCTCCGCGCCCAGTCGCTGGGCGAAGCGCCGCAGCTCGGTCGGGGCGATCGGCCGGACGGCAAGGTCGACGAAAGCCACGAAGACCCGGCGCTCCCGGAAGAAGCGCAGCGCCCGTTGCGTCTGGCGGGAGTTCCTGCGCCCGAAGACCTGGACGGGGACTTCCCCCGCTGCCGGGGCGCCCATCAGCCCGCGGCGGCGAGGGTGAGCATGCGGCGCGGGTTCTCGACCGTCATGGTGCGGATCGTCGCCTCGTCCACGCCGGACGCCCGCAGGCGCGGCAGGAACGTCTCGGCGAGGTACACGTAGCCGTTGCCCTCGTACGCCTTGAGCTGGCTGTCGTGGCAGACGTCCTGGCTGAGCAGGATGCGCTCGGCGTGACCGCGACCGAGCAACTCCAGCAGCAGGCGGATGAGCCGCGGCTCGCCGTGGCGCTCGACCGGCGTGAAGCTCATGCCGAGGAAATCGAACTCCAGGTTGGCGCCGCGCTCGATGATGCCGAGGTAGTGGTCGAGGCTGGGGTTCGAGTCGGCGTGGCCGATGATGGCGCGGCCCGGGTCCAGCCCCTCCTCCTCGAAGACCCGGAGCTGCGCCAGGCCGACCTCGGACATGACCGCGTGCGTCGTGACGGCCATGCCCGTGGCGCGGGCCGCCCTCGCTGCGGCGCGATGGACGCGCTCCTCCTCGCCGGTCAACCAGGGCTTGTCGGTGCCGATCTCGCCGATGATGCCCGGGCGGACATCGGTCCCGTCGGCGCCCTCGTGGAACTCGCGCACGAGCTCGGCGGCCAAGCCGTCCACCGTGCGCCGCCCGATGCGCGCCTCGGCCGGATAGTAGGCCTGGCGGTACCAGCCACAGCCCATGACGAGGTGCAGGCCCGTGGCCTCCGAGAGGCGCCGAAGCCGAGCCGGGTCGCGCCCGATGCTCTGCAGCGTCACGTCCACGACGCAGCTCCCGCCCGCGTCGTGGAAGAGGCCAAGCTCCTCGGCGATCAGGTCCTCCTCGCCGGTCAGCTGCCAGTAGTCCCAGCGGCTCGGGATGTGCCAGAGCACGCAGCGCGTGTGCTCGTGGGGCAGCGTGAAGCCGACCTCGGCTGCGTCGACACGACCGCGGACCGTCTGGACCTCGCCCATCAGACCGCCCCGGAGACGAGCCGGCCGTCCTGGTAGACGGCCCGCACGCGGTCGCCGAGATCCGCGTAGTCGAAGGGGTCGCCGTCCACGACGACCAGGTCGGCACGCTTGCCCAGCTCGATCGAGCCCAACTCGTCTTCGACGCCGATGAGCTCGGCGGCGCTGCGCGTGGCGCCCAGCATGGCGCCCAGCGGGGTCATCCCGTTCTCGACCATGAGGGCGAGCTCGCGCAGGTTGTGGCCGTGCGGCGTGACTCCGGAGTCCGTCCCCATGGCGATCTTCACGCCGGCCGCGATGGCCCGCCGCACGGCAGCACGGTGGATGTCGATGACCTCGTGCGCCTTGCGCACGCTGGCCACCGGGATGGCGGCGCCGGCGGCCTCCGCATCGAGCACCCCCTGCGGGGCGAGCAGCGTCGGCACGAGCCAGGTGCCGCGTTCGAGCATCATCGCGATGGCCTCCTCGTCGAGGAAGATGCCGTGCTCGATGGAGCGGATGCCGGCCCGCACCGCCGCCTTGATGCCCGGCGCGCCCTGGGCGTGGGCCATGACGAAGATGCCGGCCGCGTTCGCCTCCTCCACGAGGACGGCCAGCTCGGCATCGCGGAAGTGGCCGTGGCGCGGGTCGTCGCGCGGTGAGAGGACGCCGCCGGACGTACAGACCTTGATATGGTCGGCGCCGGCACGGATGATCTCGCGCACGCGCTTTCGCATCTCGTCGGGGCCGTCGACGATGCCCGACGGCATGCCCGGATAGGTCGGGGACGTGATGTCGTAGCCCGACGGCATCCAGCCATCGCCGTGGCCGCCGGTCTGGGAGAGGGCCGTGATGGCGATGCGCAGGCGCGGGCCCGCGATCAAGCCCTCCTCCACGGCCATCTTGATGCCCAGGTCCGCGCCGGCGGCGTCACGTACCGTCGTGATGCCGATGGCCAGGGTCTTGCGCAGGTTCTCGATGGCCACGTAGAACCAGTACGAGAATGGCGTTTCGAGCTCACGCATGAAGTCGATGCGGTCGATGACCACGTGGGTGTGGCAGTCGAAGAGGCCGGGCAGCACGGCCCGTCCGTCGAGCTGCACCGCCTCGTCCCCGTCGAGCCCTGGACCGACGTCCACGATCCGCCCGTCCTCGACCACCACGTCCGCCGACGGCAGCGTCGCCGTCCCGTCGAACACCCGCCCGCCCCTGAAGACCGTGCGCGTCATCGTCACCTCCGTGGCGCCCATCTTCGCGCAACCACAGCCGACCGTGTCGTGTGCTAACATATGCGCATCATCTCGCACACTATCGGCGGCCGACCCGATGGCCATGGCACGCACGAACCTGACGCTCCCCGTGGAGCTGATCCGCGAGGTGGACGAATTCGCCGGCCCGCGGGGCCGCAGCGCCTACGTGGCGGAGGCGGTCCGACTCCGTCTCAGGAGGGACAAGTTGCGCCGAGTGCTCGACGAGACCTACGGCGCAGCGACGGGCCAGTCCCAGTGGATGGATGCCGACGAGGCCTACCGCTGGGTCCGGTCGCTGCGCGAGGATCGCTCGCGCGACGACCGTCTGTGGGGCAAGGATCGATGAGCTACCTGTTCGACACGACCGTCGCCATCGACTGGTCACTGGCCAAGCCGGGCGTCAAGTCGGTGGTCG
>JBGPMJ010000214.1:0-4547 GCA_041486935.1 Candidatus Limnocylindria bacterium
CGATCCGCTGGCGCACCTGCGCCTGACGACAGCCGCCTACCGGCGGGCGGCCGCGCTCGTGGACGAGGTCGCCCATCGCTGGTGCGAGGGGCGCTGGCTGGCCACGGGCGGCGGCGGCTACGACGTCTACCGCGTCGTGCCTCGCGCATGGGCACTGGTCTGGCTGGCGCAGGCGCACCGCGAGCCGCCGCTCGAAACGCCGGCCGAGTGGCGCGCGCGCTGGGAGGATGAAGCCGAGCGCTGGCACCAGGCCCCGATGCCCGAGCTGCTGATCGACCCGCCGGGCCTCGCCGGCCCCGAATCTCCCGCGATCGCTGCCGCAAACGCGAGCATGGTCGAACGAGCGGTCTCCGGGTTCCCGGCACGACCGGTCTGAGCGCCGCTCGGCTCGTCCGTGGGGAGGGGACGAACACGCGCACTGCTCACCGGGCGAGCGAACGGGCGAACGAAGCGAACCGCTCGCCCGGTTGCGGTCGCGGCAGGGCACTCCCTCCGCCCCAGTGGTCACCGGGCGTGCAGAACGCGGAAGGAGATCCACCGATGGGCGGCCCGTTCGTCCGTTCGAACACCCGGTGCACATGAAGATGGTGGGCGGCCAGCTGGTCTCTGGTCGGTGGCGAGTGGACGGTGCAGTGGCTGCCCGTCCTTCATCGCCGATCGCGTCCCGCATCAGGCTGTCGAACGCTTGTTCTAGTCACAGGCTCGGCCTATACTCGCCCCCCGTGCCCCGACGAGCCACGACGACCCTCCACGCGGATCCGTTCGCGCCGTTCCAGCCGGCGACGCGCGACTGGTTCCGTTCGGCCTTCGCCGCCCCGACCGCGGCGCAGGCGCAGGGCTGGCCGGCCATCGCGGCCGGCGACCACACGCTCATCTGCGCCCCCACGGGGAGCGGCAAGACCCTCGCCGCGTTCCTCTGGTGCCTCGACCGGCTGATGACCGAGCCTCGGCCCGCCGACCCGCTGCGCGCCCTGCGCGTACTGTACGTCTCGCCGCTCAAGGCGCTCGCCCACGACGTGGACCGCAACCTCCGCGCGCCGCTCCAGGGCATCTCCCTCGCCGCCGAGGCGCGCGGCGAGCGCAGCGCGGACATCCAGGTCGGCATCCGCACCGGCGACACGCCGGCCCGTGAGCGGGCGCGTTTTGCGAAGCATCCGCCCGATATCCTCGTCACCACGCCGGAGTCCCTCTACCTGCTCCTGACATCCGGTTCTCGCGAGGCGCTGCGCTCGGTCGAGTGGCTCATCGTGGACGAGATCCACGCCCTCGCCGGCACGAAGCGCGGCGCGCACCTCGCGCTCTCGCTGGAGCGGCTCGAGGCCATCACGGAGCGCAGCCCGCAGCGCATCGGGCTCTCCGCCACGCAGCGGCCGCTGTCCGTGGTGGCCGCCTTCCTCGGTGGTCGGTCGGGACCCGGCGACGAGACGGGCCCGGGGCCCCAGCGCCCCGTGACCATCGTCGACGCGGGCGTGCGCAAGGCCCTCGAGCTGCAGGTGGTCGTGCCGGTGGAGGACATGAGCCGCCTCGGCGAGCCGATCCCTTTGCAGGAGTCCCCCGGCGGGCCGGGCGGCGGGCCGGAGACGCGGACGAGCATCTGGCCCTCGGTCTACCCGCGCATCCTCGAGCTGATCCGCGCCCACCGCAGCACGATCGTCTTCACCAACAGCCGCCGCCTGGCCGAACGGCTGGCGCTGAAGCTCAACGAACTCGCCGGTGAGGAGCTGGTGCGAGCTCACCATGGCTCCCTGGCCCGGGAGCAGCGGCTGGAGATCGAGGAGTCGTTGAAGGCGGGCAGGCTGCCCGCGCTCGTCGCCACCAGCTCGCTCGAGCTGGGTATCGACATGGGCGCGGTGGACCTCGTCATCCAGGTCGAGTCGCCCACGTCGGTCTCGAGCGGCCTGCAGCGCATCGGGCGGGCCGGCCACCACGTCGGGGAGCCGTCGCGCGGCGTCATCTTCCCCAAGTACCGCGGCGACCTGCTCGAGGCGGCGGTCGTCGTGCAGCGCATGCACGAGGGTGCGATCGAGACGACCCGCCTGCCGCGCAACCCGCTCGACGTGCTCGCGCAACAGATCGTGGCCACGGCGGCCGACCGCGCGTGGCCCGTCGATGAGTTGTTCGCCCTCGTGCGGCGCGCCGAGAACTACTCTGAGCTTGGCCGCGACGCCTTCGAGGCCGTGTTGGCCATGCTCGCCGGCCAGTACCCCTCCGATGAGTTCGCCGAGCTGCGCCCGCGCCTCGTGTGGGACCGCGTGGCCAACACGGTGCAGGCGCGCCGCGACGCCCGCACGGTGGCCATCACCTCGGGCGGCACGATCCCCGACCGCGGCTACTTCGGCGTCTACCTGGCCGACGACGGTGACGGCGCGACCGGCAGTGCGCGGGAGGGGCGGCGAGCCGGCGGGCGGCGTGTCGGCGAGCTCGACGAGGAGATGGTCTACGAGGCCCGTGACGGCGAGGTGATCCTCCTCGGCGCCAGCGCCTGGCGCATCGAGAAGATCACGCACGACCGGGTACTGGTCAGCCCCGCGCCGGGCGAGCAGGGCAAGATCCCCTTCTGGAAGGGTGACGGCGTCGGCCGTCCGGTCGAGCTGGGGCGGGCCATCGGCGCCTTCGTGCGGACCTACGGCGAGGCGGTCGGCGGTGCCGAGGCGGACCGCGAGCGGGCCATCCGGCGGCTCCAGGCCGAGCATGACCTCGACGAGCTGGCGGCGCGCAACTTGCTGGCCTACCTGGCCGAGGAGCGCGAGGCGACGGGCGCCCTGCCCACCGACCGGACGATCGTGCTGCAGCGCTTCCGCGACGAGCTGGGCGACTGGCGCATCTGCCTCCTCACTCCCTTCGGCGGCCGGGTCCACGCGCCGTGGGCGCTGGCCATCGAGGCGCGCATCCGGACCGAGCTGGGCCTCGAGGTCCAGCCGCTCTGGTCCGACGACGGCATCGTACTGCGCCTGCCGGCCACCGACGACCCGATCGGTGGCGACGGATCCGATGCGCTCGGCACCGAGGCGCTCCCGGGGCCGACGGGGGTGGCGGCGGCCGAGTCGGCGGTGCACATCGCCGCCGACGACGTGGAGGACCTCGTGGTCGGGGCGCTGGGCGGCTCCACGCTCTTCGCCAGCCGCTTCCGGGAGAACGCAGCGCGGGCCCTGCTGCTGCCGCGGCGACGCGGCGCCGAACGGCGGCCGCTGTGGCAGATGCGCCAGCGCTCGGCGCAGCTCCTCGCTGTGGCCAGCCGCTACGGCAGCTTCCCGATCATCCTCGAGACCTACCGCGAGTGCCTCCAGGACATCTTCGACCTGCCCGCCCTGCGCGACGTGCTGGCCGGCATCGAGCGGCGCGAGATCCGCCTGGTGAGCGTCGAGACGCGCCGCGCCTCGCCCTTCGCCAGCTCGCTGCTCTTCGACTACATCGCCACCTACATGTACGAGGGCGACGCCCCGCTCCTCGACCGGCGCGCCCAGGCACTGGCCCTCGATCGGGACCTGCTGCGCGAGCTGCTCGGCGCCGAGGAGCTGCGCGAGCTGCTCGATGCCGACGCCCTGGCCGAGGTCGAGCTGGAGCTCCAGGCGCTGACCGAGGAGCGCGCGGCCGGCTCCGCCGATGCCGTCCACGACCTGCTCCGGCGCCTGGGTGACCTGGCCGGCGTCGAGGTCGCGGCCCGCGTGCGCGGCACGGACGCCCGTTCGCGCGAGCGCGCCGCCGGGGAGTGGCTGGAGGCGCTGGCGGCGGACCGGCGGGCGATCCGCGTGCGCATCGCCGGCGAGGAGCGCTGGATCCCCATCGAGGACGTGGCGCGCTACCGCGATGCGCTCGGGATGGCGCCGCCGCCGGGTGTCGCCGAGGCCCACCTGGCGCCGGTCGACGCACCGCTGGAGGGCCTGCTCGGCCGGTGGGCGCGCCGCCACGGGCCGTTCCTGGTCGAGGAGCCGGCCGCGCGCTGGGGCCTGCCCGTCGGTGCGCTGGAGCCGGCTCTCGAGCGACTCATGGCCGCGGGCCTGCTGCTCCGGGGCGAGTTCCGGCCGGGCGGCGTGGAGCGCGAATGGTGCGACCCGGAGGTGCTGCGGCTGCTGCGCCGTCGCTCCCTGGCGCGTCTGCGACGGGAGGTCGAGCCGGTCGAGCCGGCGGCCCTGGCGCGCTTCCTGCCCGCCTGGCACGGCATCGGCGGGACGGCCGGCGGAGCCGACCGATTGGCCGAGGTGATCGCCCAGCTGGAGGGCGTGCCGCTGCCCGCGAGCGTGCTGGAGCGTGACGTCCTGCCGGCGCGCGTGCGGGGCTATACGCCCCGCCTGCTCGACGAACTCGGCGCCGCGGGCGAGGTCTGTTGGGTGGGGCAGGGGAGCCTCGGCCGTGACGACGGGCGCCTCGCGCTCTACCGGCCCGACCGGTTGGCGCTGCTGCTGCCGCCGGCCGATGCGCCGGCCGGCCCCCTGGCGGAGGCGTGGCTCCCGGACGTGCTCCGCGACCAGCTGGCCCGCCGCGGCGCGAGCTTCTACCGCGACCTGCTGGGCGCGGCGCTGGCGGCGGCCCACCAGCGGGGCGCCCAG
>JBGPMJ010000215.1:0-4507 GCA_041486935.1 Candidatus Limnocylindria bacterium
AAGAGGGTCCTGTTGCCGATGTCGGTCTCGGCGGCGAGCACGTAGATCGCGCCGAAGAGGACGTGGATCGCGCCATACACGAGCAGGAGCGCCACGCTCGCCCCGAGGGGCGAGGCCCAGGAGAACGAATCGTCCACTTCTAACTCCTCCTATGCTGCGGCAGGCGTGGCGGCTCGACGGCTGCCCCGACGCCACAGAGTCCGGCCGATCCACAGGAACCAGACGCCGCCCGCGACAGCGCCCAGGCCGCCGCCGATGCTGCTCAGGGTGTCGCTTTGCAGCATCTCGCCGACGACTTCGAGCCAGTAGAGGACACCGACGCCGATACCGAGGTACGACAGACGCGAAGACAGCAGGGTGTGCCGGCGGGCCAGCAGGCAGACAACCAGGATCCAGAGGCCGACGCCACCGAACTCGAGCAGGGACCAGGCCTCGCTACCCAGCGCGGTGGGCGGGTAGAGCGCCACGATCACCGCACGGATCGCCGTATCTCCGGACGCGTAGGTCGAGGCCAGGCGGACCGACAGGTCGGAACCGTGGATCGCGGAGACCGCGCCCACCGCGAAGCCGAGGTAGGCGATCGAGCTCATCCACCGCACCAAGGCGGGGCTCGTCGATTCGACGATCGCCCCCAGCGCCGGGACCACGGCCAGGGCCAGGATCGCGGCCAAGCCGAACCCGAGGCCGCTCAGAAGGAACGGCAGCGGGATCCGGTGAATCAGGGAGTAGAAGGAGCCCGCCTGTGACAAGGCCGCCGGCGACTCCCCCGTGACCGCCAGGCCCACCGCCGACGTCGCGATCACGGCCACGTAGAGGACGCCCACCAGCATCGCGCAGGCGCCGCCCAACCTCCAGAGTTTCGGGCCTTCCATTTCGTCCTCTCCTTCCTATCCCCCACCAGGCGTCGCGCCGCTCCGAGCAGGAGCCTGCGCATTCGACGGGTGAGCGTGTCGTTCGCCTTCCACCTCGAGAGCCGCCGCGATCTCGCGGGCGACGCTCAACGGCTCGTCGCACCAGGGCAGATTCCCGGCGTCGGGGATGCGCACGACGGTCGCGCCGGCCGGCACCAGCAGCGCGATCCGGTCCGCGATCTCCGGGCTCCCGAAGGCGTCATGTTCGCCCCAGATGAATGTGACGGGGACTTCCAGACGCCGCCAGCCGGCCCACCGCTCGTCGATCATCAGCGCCGGCCGAATGCCGGCGCGCGTGAGGAAGGCATCGATCAGCGAGAGATGGGACCGGACGTTCCGCCGCCAGGCCATCGCCCCCTCCTCGCAGATGAGGTCGTCGAGGCGCTCGGGGTGGCGAACCAGCGTCCGGCGGTAGAACCGTCGGGCACTGGCTGGAGTCGACCGCCCGAGGAACCACCGGACGATCCGGCCGACGAGCGGCCAGCTCATCCTGGCCACGTCCGTGGGCAGCGAGCGGCGCGTGCCCGCCGGAGCGCCGACCAGGATCAGCCGCTCCACGCGCTGCGGCTGGCGGAGTGCCAGCTCGATCGCCCATCGCCCGCCCATGGAGTTCGCCACGATCGGGGCGCGGTCGAGCCCAAGCGCCTTCATGACCTCGCGCAGGAACGCCGTCGCGTGGTCGAGCACGTCGACCCCCGAGTAGTCCATCGGGCTCGCGAGGCCGTGGCCCGGACGGTCGGGCGCGAGCACACGATGGTTCTGGGCCAGGGCCGGGAAGATCGGCAGCCAGTCTGTCGCCGCACCCAGTCCACCATGAACCAGCAGCAGCGGAGGACCCACACCCAGCTCGAGCACCTGCGTCTCGCCACCGGACCAGCGGATCGAGCGGCGCCTCGTGCCCGGCGCGAAGCGGGCGATGAGGGCGGCCTGAACCCGCTCGAGCGGTGCGTCCATCTCCCCGCCACGGATGGCCATGGGGCCCGCAGTCACGTCTCGTCCGCCTCGACGAGCTTCGCGAAGGTCGCGAGGAGCGCTCGTGCCCCGCGCTCTATGCGTCCGCCCTCCTGCGTGCGGCGGAGCAACCCGCTGATGAGCCCGGTGGGGAACCTCACCTCCTCGTCGAAGGTGATCTCGGTGCCCTCGTCCTTCACGGCGAAGCGCGTGGTCCAGCGCCAGCCGATCCCGACTGGGCCGCGCCCGCCCATCTCGTGGAGGACCGGCGGTTCCGCGGCCAGCACCTCGGCGCGTGGCCGGTACGGCCCGTAGACGACCTCGACGAACGTCGCTCCCGGGCGATCGAGCGGGCCGCTGGCGTCGGTGACCGCCTTGATCCCCATCCACTTCGGCATCAGCGCGGGGTCGATGTAGGCCGCGTAGACGCGCTGGATCGGTGCGCGCACGAACTGGTTGATGCGTACCCCGAGGGTCTGCGACCTGTCCTGGTCGACGACGACTCGCGACATCTGGCTTCACCTCCGTCGTCACGGTAGCCGCGCGGGACGGCCGGGCGGAAGCCGGCCAACCGCCGAAGTGGCTCTGGCGAGCCCCCGTTCGCGAGTGCAGGTGACCGCAGTCCCTCGATGCGGAGCGCCCCCTTCACGAGGACGCCCGGGCGCGCGATGATGCGAACGATGCGTCAGCTGGCCTGGACCGGGCTGCTCGTCCTCGGCATCGCCGCGCTGCCGGTGACGTGGGCGGCCGTCCTCGCGCCGGGCGGCCCTCCGGCGTCGATCTCGTTCCTGATCATGCCCATCCCGTTCGTGGCCGTGGGGGCCGTGGTCTATGCCAGGCGTCCGGAGAGCCTCGTGGTTAGACGCCTGATGGCCGTCTGTGCCGTCGTCCCGATGGCGACCGCAACGGCGGCCCTGCTCGAGCGTGGCGTGGGCGACATCGACGCAGGGCTGGCCTGGGCCGTGGTCATGGCACAGCACGCCACCGTCGTCGGCTTCGTCCTCGCCGTCGTCGGGCTATTGGCGATCTTCCCCAGCGGAACGTACGAGCGACCGTTCGAGCGGGCCATCGTCCGCCTGGCGGCGCTGTCCCTTCTTCTGCTCCCGATCGCCGCACTGGTGAGCGACCCACTTCCGGCGCCGAAGATGGAATCCCCCCTCCCGCCCATCCACAACCCATTGGCCGTCGCCGCGCTCGCGCCGCTCGCCCCCCTCGTTGCCGCGGCGCTCGCTGCGATCTTGCTGCTGCTCCTGCCGACGATCGCGATGGTCGTGCTGCGCTACCGGCGGTCCGATCCGGAACGGCGCCGACAGATGCGCTGGCCACTTCTTGCAGTGCTCCTCGTTGCCGCGATGTGGCTGGTCGACACGATGGCGACCAGCGCCGGATGGGCCGCCCGCGAGCTGCTGGACTGGGGCTGGACCGGCGTCATGTCCTGGCTCCCGGTCGCCTTCGCCATCGCACTATTCCGGCATCGCGTGATCGACGTCGACATCGTCATCCGGCGGTCCCTCGTCTACGCGGGCCTGTGGCTCCTGATCGCCGCCGGGTACGTCGTCCTCGCCGGGGCGGCCGGCCTCGCCGCCGGGTCGCGGCTGCCGGTCGGGATGGCCGTCCTGCTCACGCTCGTCGCGACGCTCCTGTTCCAGCCAGTCCGCAGCCGGCTCGAAGGCCTGGCCGACCGGTGGGTCTTCGGCGAGCGGGTGAGCGGATATGACCTGCTCATCCGCCTCGGGGCCTCGCTCCGCGAGACCGTCGGTGTGGAGGAGCTGTTGCCCCGCCTCGCCGCCACGATCCGGGCCGGCCTCGGCCTGCGCTGGGTGCGCGTGCGGTTTCATCCTCCCGGGCGAGATGGGCGCCCATTCGATCGCGGTTGAAGGCGAGCCCACCGGCCCGGCCGCCGCCACGATCCCGATCGTCCATGGTGGCGTCGAACTCGGCGCGATCGAGTGCGGACCTCGGACCGACGGTGACGGGGCACTCGCGCCGGCCGACCTCGAGCTCGTCGAAGGCGTTGCGCGGCAGGGCGCGCTGGCGATCCGCAACGCCCACCTCGCCGCGGAACTCCAGGCGCACCTGGAGCAGATCCGCGAGCAGGCGCGCCTGCTCGACGAGTCGCGCATGCGCCTGGTACAGGCCCAGGGCGCCGAGCGCCGCCGGATCGAGCGGGACATCCACGATGGCGCCCAGCAGGGGATCGTCTCGCTCATCGCCCGTGCCCGACTGGCGCGCGCCCAGCTCGAGTCGAATCCGGCTGCGGAAGCGACGCTGGTGGCCCTGCAGGCCGACGCGGAGCGGGTGCTCGGTGACCTTCGCGACCTGGTCGGAGGGATCCATCCCGCGGTCCTGAGCGACCGCGGGCTGGTGGACGCGATCGAGGAACGGGCCGAGCGGCTCCCGGTGCCGGTCGCGGTCGACGCGGACGCCAGCGTGCGCAGGAACCGCTATCCCGACGAGATCGAGAGCGCCGCCTTCTTCCTCGTCTCGGAGGCGGTGACGAATGCCCTCAAGCACGCCTCGGCGCGGCGGCTGGACATCCGGCTGGGCGAGCGCGAGGGATGGCTCTCGGTCGAGGTCCGGGACGACGTCTCGGGATTCGACGCCACCACGACAACTGGCTCCGGCCTTCGGGGGGTCGCCGATCG
>JBGPMJ010000216.1:0-4488 GCA_041486935.1 Candidatus Limnocylindria bacterium
AGCCGACCACCCGACCGAGGCTCTCCAGCGCGACCCGCCGGATGTCGCGGCCGTCGATCTCGATGACGCCCTCGTCCACATCGTAGAGGCGCGGCAGCAGGTAGGTCGTGGTCGTCTTCCCGGAGCCCGAAGGGCCCACCAAGGCGACGAGTTCGCCGGGCCGGGCCTCGAAGTCGACGCCCTCGACGCCGAAGGGCTCGGCGGCGGGCAGCTCGGGCGCGGGGCCGACGCCGTTGCCGTCTTCCGCCGTCGGGGCCTGCGCGGGGACGGGCCGCGAGGGGTAGCGGAAGCGAACGTGCCGGTAGCGCACGTGGCCGCGGACGTCGCGCGGCTCCAGGGCCAGCGCGTCGGGAGCATCCACGATCTCCGGGTCCATGCCCAGGTACTCGAAGATGCGGTCGAAGAGGGCGAGCGCGCCCTGCACCTCGACGTGCACGTTGAGCAGCTGGCCAAGCGGGAAGAAGAGGCGGCTCTGGAGGGTGGTGAAGGCCACGATGTCGCCGATGGTCGGCGCGTCGGCCGCGCCCTGGAAGGCCAGCGCGCCGGCCAGCCAATACACGAAGGCGGGCATGATGCTGAAGATCGTGCCCACGATCATGAAGAACCAGCGGCCGACCATGCTCTGGCGGATCTGCAGGCCGGCCAGCTTCGCATTCGCCTTCCGGAAGCGCGCCACCGCGGCCGCCTGCTGGCCGAAGGTCTTGCTCAGGAGGATGCCGCTGACGCTGAGCGTCTCCTGCGTGATGGCCGAGACGTCGGCCAGCGATTCCTGCGTCTCGGTGCTGATGGAGCGCCGGATCCGGCCCACACGCCAGGTCAGCCACATGAAGAAGGGCAGCATGGCCAGCGAGAGCGCCGTCAGCTGCCAGGAGACGATGAGCATGGCGGCGATCGTGGTGACGGCCACGGTCGTGTTGCTCACAAGCGAGCTGGCCGTGTCGGTCACCACGCCCTGCACGCCGCCCACGTCGTTGGCCAGGCGGCTCTGGATCTCCCCCGTGCGCGTCTCCGTGAAGAAGCGCAGCGGCATCCGTTGCAGGTGCGCGTAGAGGGCGTTGCGGAGGTCCTGCATGACGTTCTGGCCGACGATGTTGTTGAGGTACGACTGGCCGACTCCGATGAGTCCGCTGACGACGGGCACGACGACCATCAGGCCCACGAAGAGGTTGAGCTTGAACCAGTCCTGCGAGGGGAGGGCGTCGTCGATGAGCAGCTTGAGGAGGATGGGGTTGATCAGCCCCAGCACGCTGGTGACGATGATGGCCGCCAGGACGACGGTCACCTGCAGCCGGTAGGGCCGGAAGAACGCGACGATGCGGCGCACGGTGGCGCCGCGCCGCTCGCGCGGCACGCGCGGAACGTCGGGCGCGGGGATGCCGAAATGGCCCCCGCCGCGGGGTCCGAAGCCCATGGGTCAGGTCGCCTCGGGTGGGTCGGCCTCAGTGTCGGCCGGGTGGTTGCGTGGTCAACGGCGTGGCCGTTGGACGAACGCTATCACGGTGCCGCTGCCGCTGCCCGCGGCCGGTCGCCCTATGGGGTGCCCTCGAGGGCCAGAGCGGGCTCGACCACGGCGGTGACAGCGAGGTCCACGTCTGCCAGCCTCCGCCAGCGGGTGGCGAAGACCCAAGCCAGTGCGTACAGGGTGGCCACGACGATGAGCAACGCGCGGTAGCCGCTGAGGAGGGCCGCGTACTCCAGCGCCCCGCCGACCATCGCCCCGAGGAGGTTGCTGGCGAAGGCCATGTCGGCCGTCTTCGTGTCACGGAACGAGAAGCTGAAGACGAGGTTGGCGAAGAAGACCGGGGCGAAGGCGAGCCCGGCGGCGATGACGTAGCGCAGCCAGGGCGGGTCGATGAGGAGCTGCTCCGGCGGCAGCACGAAGGAGAGTGCCAGCGTCGCGAAGAGGCCGCCGTAGAGGAGCGCGGGCCTCCGGATGGGGAAGCGGGCGTTGATGAGGATGGCCAGCAGAACGCTGGCGAGGATGGCGAAGAAAGCCAACGCGTTGACGATCCAGGTCGTGCCGAAGAGGAGGCTGAAGCTGACGAGGCTGCGCGTCTCGAGCAACAGGAAGGCGGTGCCGAGCGCGAAGAAGTGCGGGCTGAAGCGGCGCAGGGAGGTGCCCGTCGCGCGCGCGGCGGCCAGCACGGCCGCGAGGGCCGCGAGCAGGATGCCCCCCAGTGCCACGAGGTAGTAGGGCGCCACGAAGGGGGTGCGCAGATAGAGGAAGGGCCAGTCGTCGGTGGCCGGGCGTGGCTCGGGTGGTCCCACGTCGAGTGGGGCGTCCACGGTGTCGCCGGGCGGCGCCGCCCCCTGGAGGTCGACCACGGCCGGACCATCGGCCATGGCTGCGGAGACGCGGTGATAGGTGCGCACCAGCGGTGCCGCCCCGAAGACGTTCTGCAACTGACGGGAGAGCTTCGTGATGAGCCAGGGCTCGCGGTAGTAGTTGTAGAGCACGAAGACGCCGCCCGGCCGGAGGTGATCGCGAACGGCCGCGAAGGCCTCCTCGGTGAAGAGGAACGATTCGAGCCGGATGTTGGCCGCCGTGCTCACCAGCGTGAGCGAGTCGGGCAGGGCGAAGACGACCAGGTCGTAGCGCTTGTCGCTGGTGCGCAGGTAGGCCCGGCCGTCGTTGATGATGGGCGTCACGCGAGGGTCGTCGTAGGGTCGGTTCGGATGCTCCGAGGCCCCGATGCGCTGGATGGCCGGATCGATCTCGACCGCATCCACGTGCCCCGCGCCGCGATCGAGCGCGACGGCCACGTCCGTGCCGCTGCCGGCCCCGACGATGAGGACCTCGTCGAACGTGCGTCCCGGGAACCAGGCGTAGACCTGCTCGTAGAAGGGCTCGTTGGCGAGGCTGCCGAGCGGGTGGAGCGTCTGGTGCGGGATGCCGTTGACGTTGATGCTGAGCGTCCCGTCGCTGTAGCGGATCGTCGAGATGCGGTAATACGGCGACCATGTGTCGCCCGAGCCCGCCGCTACGCCAGCGCTCCAGATGACGGCGATCATGGCCGCGCCGCTGAGCGCCGACCAGGCGGTCACACCCGAGCCGAGTGCCATGAGCAGGAGCAGGGCGCCGACGACGGCGAACCAGCTCACGGGGTTCGCCCCGGCGGCCGAGAGCGCCGTGAAACCGGCGATGCCGGCCATCGAGCCGCCGATGTCGATGGCGTACGCCTGGAGCGGCGGCCGGCTGCGCAGCAAGGGCCCGAGCGGCAGCGCAAGGGCCGCCATCACGGCCGCCACCAACCCCACGACGAGCGGCAGGACGAGGAAGTTCGTGTTCGCCGAGGCATCGAAGAGACCGAAGAACAGCTCGTCCTCCGAATGGATCTCGACGTTGATCTGGGCCCGGTACACGAGCGCGACCACGGCCAGGAGGAGGATGGCGAATGGCGAGAAGGGCAGGCGCCGGCCGCGTCGGCCGAGCAGGATGCCCAGCCCGATGCCCAGGAAGCTCGCGATCAACAGGAAGTTGCTGAAGAACCCGACGTAGCGGACGTTCGCCGGTACCCAGCGGATGAGCAGCAGCTCCACGAAGAGGAGCGTGCCGCTGGTCAGGAAGAGCCGAACGCGGGTGTCGGCGAGGACGGCGATGGAGAGCAGCGGCCGGCGCGGGTCGGGCAGAGCGACGATCACGCGGGCCTCCGGGCGCGGGCCACGATCGTCGAGCGACGGCCCGGGAAGGGATGCGCGGCGAGATCGCCGACGAGACCCGCGAGGTACGCCGGGAACCATCGGCCCCAGGCGCGGGCGAGGTGGTCCACGGTCGCCAGCTCGATGTCGATGTAGCCGGCTTCCTCGAGTACGGCGCGCAGGAGCGCGAGTGTGTTGCAGGCGCCCACGAGCGGGTGGACGTCGGCCACCATCGCCTTCACGTGGCGCTGCAGCGGCCGGACCACGGCCCGTGGCAGCGACAGGTAGGCGTTGACGAAGGGGTGGCGGCGGTTGACGGTGGAGATCACCAGCGAGCCCCCGGGCCGCAGCCAGCCACCGATCGTACGGAGGGCGGCGGGCGGGTCCACGAAGTGCTCCACCGTGAAGCTGGAGAGCGCGACGTCGAAGGCGCCGCCCGGGAAGGCGTCGGTGTCCCTGCAGAGGTCGGCGATGACGAAACGGTCCAGCCAGGGGAGCGGCCGTGCCGGCGCGTGGATGTCCACGCCCACCAGCTCGCCGATCCGCGGCCGAAAGGGTACGAAGCCGCTGACCCGACCGCAGCCGGCGTCGAGGGCATGGGCGCCGGCGGCGGGCAGCGCCTCGTCGAGGAAACGCCGCACGATCTCGCCGGCGGACGGCCGCAGCCCCAGCCGGGGCAGGACCGCGAAGCGGGCGCGTTCGGCCCGACTCACCAGGCGGTGGCGGTGGCCGCCTCGGCCAGGCCGATCGATTCGAGCCAGCGCTCGGCGTCGATGGCGGCCCGGCAGCCGTCGCCGGCGGCGGTGACGGCCTGCCGGTAACGATGGTCGTGCACGTCGCCGGCCACGA